>NZ_JBEYYT010000294.1:0-11981 GCF_040645715.1 Spirillospora sp. NPDC046719
CCCTGCGCGGTGAGCGCGAGCAGGTCGACGCCCGCGCCCGCCGCCGCGACCCGGGCGGCGGCCTCGCGCACCGCGCCGGCCACCGCGTCCCAGACCTCGGCCATGTCCTGCTCGGCCCGGCCCGGCGCGGGCCGGGACACCGTCGTCGGCCGGCGGACGACGGCCAGCTCCGTGCCGTCCTCGGCGTATCCGACCGCCTTGATCATCGTGGTGCCCGCGTCGACGCAGACGACCGCCATCGGCTCTCCCGTGAGGTGCGGAAACAGGGGGTCAGGCGCGGCCGTGCGTCCGCCGCGACCGGCGGGCGACCGAATCCAGCGCCACGGCCAGCAGCAGCACCGCGCCGGTGACCATGAAACGGTAGGACGAGTCGAGGTTCAGCAGCGTCAGCCCGCTGGAGATCGACTGGATGACGACGATGCCGAGCAGCGCCGCGAACGCGTTGCCGCGCCCGCCGAACAGGCTCGTCCCGCCGATGACGGCCGCCGCGATCGCGTTGAGGTTCACGTCGCCGCCGCCGCTGCTCTGGTTCGACGCCGCCAGCCGGGCCGCCGCGAGGATCCCGCCGACGGCGGCGAGCGTCGTGCACACCACGAACGCCGAACTGTAGACCGCCTTGACGTTGATGCCGGCGCGCCGGGCCGCCTCGACGTTGCCGCCGACCGCGTACACCGACTTGCCGTACTTCGTCCGGGACAGGACGTAGTGCGTCGCCAGCACGAGGCCGAGGAACAGCACGAACATCCAGCCGACGCCGCGGTCCCGGCTCAGGTACCAGACGGCGACCGCGAGGCCCGCCAGCAGGACGGCGCTGCGCAGCACGAGCGTCTGCTCGGTGGTGGCGGGCAGGCCGGCCCTGCGCCGGGCCGCCGCCCGCGCGTGGCCCGTCCAGTACAGCGCGCCGGCGCCCACCGCGACCAGCGTGTACGCCAGCCACGCCGGGACGAAGTCGAGCTGCGCGAACGTCACCAGCCACGAGTCGAACGGCAGGTTGATCGAGCCCTTCGGGCCGAGGATCCACAGCTGCAGCCCGAGGAAGCCGAGCAGTCCGGCGAGGGTGATGACGAAGCTCGGCACGCCGAGCCGGTTGAACACCTGCGCGTAGAACCAGCCGATCAGGCAGCCCGCGGCGGCCGCCGCGACGAGCGCCACCACGGCGGGCATCCCGTGGTCGACGAACAGCACCGCGGTGATGGCCGCGCTGAGCCCGCTGATGGAGCCCACCGACAGGTCGATCTGCCCGACCAGCAGCATGAAGACCACGCCGAGCGCGATCACCCCGACCGGGACGCACTCCATCGCCAGGTTCACCAGGTTCGCGCTGGACAGGAACACCGGGTTCAGGATCTGCATGACGGTCCAGATGACCACCAGCCCCGCGACCACCGGCCACACGCCGAGGTCGCCGCCGCGGACCCGGTCCGCCATCCCGGTGAGGGTGGCGCGCAGGCCGCGGTCCTGCGGCTCGCCGGGCGGCGCCTGCTCCACCGGCGGCGCCGTGGTGACGTCACTCATCGCCGTCCCCCTTCGTCATCGCGATGCGCGCGGCGGGCTCGCCCTCGCCGTTCTCGCCGTCCTCGCCGGCGGCCGCGCCGCCGGTGCTCGTGTCCGATGCGGTGCCGGACTCCGCGGCCGCGCCCTCCCCGGACGGGCGGGCGCGCTGGGAGCGGCGGCTGACCACGTTGTCGGTCGCGCCGGTGATCGCCGCGACCAGCTCCTCGGCGGACGTCGCCTCCGCGTCGAACACGCCGTTGTTGCGGCCGAGCCGCAGCACCGCGACCCGGTCCGCGACCGCCTTCACGTCCGCCATGTTGTGGCTGATCATGATGACGCCGAGGCCCCGCTCGCGGAGCCGCTCGATCAGGTTCAGCACCTCGGCGGTCTGCGCGACGCCGAGCGCGGCGGTCGGCTCGTCCAGGATGATGACCTTCGGGTCGCCGAGCAGGGAGCGGGCGATCGCGACCGTCTGCCGCTGCCCGCCCGACAGCGCCGCGACCGGCGCCTCCACCGACGGGATCTTCGCCGAAAGCTGGCGCAGCAGCTCCCGGGACCTGACCTCCATCGCGACCTCGTCCAGCCGCAGCGCGCGCACCTCCCGGCCGAGGAACAGGTTCTCGATGACGTTGAGGTTCTCGCAGAGCGCGAGGTCCTGGAAGACGGTCGCGATGCCGAGCTGCTGCGCCGCCGCGGGGCTCGGGACCGACACCTCGCGGGACTCGAAGGTGATGGTCCCCGCGTCCGGCGGGTGCACCCCGGACAGGACCTTCACCAGCGTGGACTTGCCGGCGCCGTTGTCGCCGACGAGCGCGACGACCTCGCCCGCCGCGACGTCCAGGTCGACGCCGGTGAGCGCGGCGACCGCGCCGAAGGACTTGCTGATGCCGCGCAGCGACAGCAGCGCGCCGTCCTTCGCGGCGGCCTGGGCGGGGGCCGTGGGGGTGGGCGTGGGTGACATGACCGACCTTCGTGGATCGTTGCCTGTGCCGAGCCGGTGCTCGATACCGGTGCTCGGGCCGCTACTTGATGCCGAGCTGGGTGCAGCCCGCGGCGTAGTCGGCGGTGCAGACCTGCGACGCCTTGAGCGCACCGCCCGGTCCGAGCAGCACGGTGGCGATGTTGTCCTTCGTCACCACGGTCGGCGTGAACAGCTCCGACGGGGTGTTGAACAGGGTCGCGTTCGGCTTCGGCTTCTCGCCCTTGACCAGCTCGTACGCCGCCTCCGCCGCCGCCTCCGCGACGATCTTGATCGGCTTGGAGATGGTGTTGTACTGGTCGCCGTTCACGATCCGCTGCGCGGCGGCGAGCTCGGCGTCGTTGCCGGTGACCGGCGGGACCGGCTTCCCGGCCGCCTTGAACGCGGCGACGCTCGCGCCGCCCGTGCCGTCGTTGGCGGCGACGACGCCGGCGATCTGCCCGCCGAACTTGCTGATCTGGCCGCTGACCCAGTCCTGCGCCTTGGCGGGCTCCCAGCCGGGGGTGTCGTACTCGGCGAGGAGCTTGAAGCCGGACGGGTCGACCGCGCTGTGGATGCCCTTCTTGATCAGGTTCGCCGCGGCGTCGGTGGGCGAGCCGTTGACCTCGAGGATCCCGCCCTTGGCCTTGGCCTGCTTCAGGTGGTCGACCAGCGACTGGCCGATCATCGCGCCGATCTTCTCGTTGTCGAAGGAGACGTAGAAGTCGGCCTTGGCGGCGGGGATGGGCCGGTCGTAGGCGATCACGGCGACCTTGCGGGACTGCGCCATCCGGACGATGGACGCGGCCGCCGCCGAGTCGACGGGGTCGATCACGATGGCCTTCACGCCCTGCGCCAGCACCGAGCTCGCCTGCTGCTGCTGCTTCGAGGCGTCCGCGCCCGCGTTCTGGTACAGCACCGAGCAGCCGCCGCACAGCTGCTTCATCTTGGCCTTGAACAGCGGCGCGTCGTACAGCTCGTAGCGGGTCGAGGCGATGTCCGGCATGAGGAACGCGATCTTGGCGTTCTTCGCGTCGCCGCCGGTCGAGCCGGCGCTCTTCGACGAGCACGCCGCGGCGGGGGCGAGCACGGCCAGGGCCGCGCCGGCCGCGGCGGCCGTCCGGAGGGAAAGCTTCGTCACTGGGGTCTCCTCGGTGCTGCGCCCGTGGGGGGAAGGGCGGCCGATCCAGCGCGGCGGCCGTCCGAGCCGGGTCCGGCGGCCGTCGCGGGGAGAACGTAACATCACGAACGTTAGAAGTGTCAATACCAGGACGTTAACTAACAATCGGTGGCGTGATCTGGTGGCGAAGCGACGTCAGAACGCCCACGTCACAACTCGATATCGACCGTGCAGGCCCTCTAGGCGGCACGGGTCGTCATGGTGTTGGTTCTAACATCGCCCATCACATGACGGGCGGGCGGAACGAGCGCTCGGGCGAGCCGAACGGACGTGCGCAGGCGTAGGGAACGGGCGCGCTCAGGCGCGGGGAGCGACGTCGTAGGCGACCTTGTGCAGGTCCAGCTCGCGGAGCGCCGCGGCGGACGCGCCGTCGTCGGTGATCACGCGCTCGAACTCCCCCAGCGGGGCCACCCGGTGCAGCGCGGTGCGCCCCAGCTTGGTGTGGTCCACCAGCAGGACGTTGCGGACGGCGCTGCGCAGCATCGCGCGCTTCACCACCACGACCCGCTGCTCCTGGTGGCAGGCGTTGCCCGCGGACACCGCCGACGTCGACACGAAGCACATGTCGACCTGCAGCGACTCGATCGCCTCGACGCACGAGACACCCATGAAGGAGTTGTGCAGCGGGTCGTAGTCGCCGCCGAGCGCGATGAGCCGGACGCCCTGCACGGGCGCCAGCAGGTTCAGGCCGTCGAGGAAGTTGGTGACGATCGTCAGCGGGCCGGCGTCCTTGATCCGGCGGGCGAGCGCGAGGGCGGTGGTGGAGTCGTCCAGCATGATCGCCATGCCGGGCTCGACCAGCTCCGCCGCCGCGGCGGCGATCGCCTCCTTCTCCTCGCGCATGGACTTGCCCCGGTAGGCGACGCTGCTCTCGAAGACGCCCGAGCGCTGCGCGGTGACCCCGCCCCGGTACTTGCGGACGATGCCCTGCCGCTCCAGCTCGTCGAGGTCGCGGTGGATGGTCATCAGACTGACCCCGAACCGCTCGACCAGCTCGGCCGCCGTCGCCGAGCCCTGGGCGAGGACCGCCTCGGCGATCGCGTCCTGGCGTTGCGCGGGCCCCCGCCGCTGCCGGTTGCTCATGCCCCGCTCCTCCGTCCGGACGCCGCGAGCGCGGCGGGTCGAAGGGAAGTTAACATCACCGATGTTAAGACCTCAACCGGCGCTGTCACTCCCGGCGGTGGCGGGCAGGCCGGCGTCGCGCCATGCCTTGAAGCCGCCGACGACGTCGGTGGCGCGGGTCAGGCCGAGGTCGTGCAGGGCCGCGGCGGCCAGGCTGGAGGTGTAGCCCTCGGAGCAGAACACGATGACGCGCACGTCGTGCCCGGTGGCCTGCGGCAGGCGGGCGTCCGACTGCGGGTCGAACCGCCACTCCAGGACGTTGCGCTCGACGATCAGCGCGCCGGGGATCTCGCCCTCGGCGGCGCGCTGGGCGGTGGGGCGGATGTCCACCAGCAGGGCTCCGTCGCGGGACTCGGCGTGCGCCTTGCCGGGGTCGAGCCGGTCGAGCCGCGCGCGGGCGGCGGCGAGGATCTCATCGATGCTGCGAGGCATGTCGCCCAGCATGCCAGCAGATTCCCTACTGAGCGAGTCGGAAAACATGCCTGCCGCGTCCCGCCCTGGCCCCATCCCGCTCGCGCGGGCCGGGGCGGTCTGCCCGTCCCGGTCCGCGCGGTACTACCGTCGTCGGCAGGGGTGCCGCCTCGGCGCGGCGGCCCGGGTCCAGGGTGAAGGGGCGGATGTGGGCGATCAGGGCGATCTCGTGGCGGCGCTGCGGCGCGCCGGGGTCAGCGGGGTGGACGATTCGGCGCTGGCACGGTCCATGTACGCCTCGGACGCCTCGCTGTACCGCGTCCCGCCCGCGGTCGTGGTGACGCCCCGGGACACCGGCGAGCTGCCCGCGGTGCTGGCGGTGTGCCGGGAGTTCGCGGTGCCGCTGACGATGCGGGGCGCGGGGACGTCCATCGCGGGCAACGCGGTCGGACCCGGCGTGGTCGTGGACGCGAGCCGGCACCTGAACCGGGTGCTGGAGATCGACCCGGACGCCGGGACGGCGCTGGTCGAGCCCGGGATCGTGCAGGCGCGGCTGCACCGGATCGCGGGCGGGCACGGGCTGCGGTTCGGGCCCGACCCGTCCACCCGGACGCGGGCGACCCTCGGCGGCATGATCGGCAACAACGCCTGCGGATCGCGGGCGCTCGGCTACGGCCGCACGTCCGACAACGTGCTCGGCCTGGACGTGGTCGCCGGGACCGGGGAGCGGCTGCGGCTCGGCGACGTCCCCGGCGCCGCCGGGGGCACCGCCCAGAGCCCGCTGCTGGACCGGCTGCGCGACCTCGTGAACGGGCGGCTCGCGCTGGTCCGCACCGAGTTCGGGCGGTTCGGCCGGCAGGTGTCGGGCTACTCGCTGGAGCACCTGCTGCCCGAGCGGGGCTTCGACGTCGCGCGGGCACTGGTCGGCAGCGAGGGGACCCTCGCGGTGACGCTCGCGGCGCGGCTGCGGATGGTCCGCGAGCCCGCCTGCCGGCTGCTGGTCGTGCTCGGCTACGGGTCGATGGCCGAGGCCGCCGACGCCGTCCCGGCGATCCTGCCGCACGGCCCGGTGGCCTGCGAGGGCCTGGACTCCCGGATCACCGACGTGGTGCGCGGACGGCGCGGCCCTGACGCGGTGCCGCCGCTGCCCGAAGGCTCGGGCTGGCTGCTGGTGGAGCTGGCCGGCCCGGAGATCGGCCCGCTGCGCGACACCGCTCGCAGGGTCGTCGCCGAGTCCGGGAGCGCCGGATCGGCGCTGGTCGAGGACATGGCGCTCGCCGACGCGCTCTGGCGGATCCGCGAGGACGGCTCGGGCCTGGTGGCGCGCACCCCGGACGGCCGGCAGGCGCACGCCGGCTGGGAGGACGCGGCCGTCCCGCCCGAGCGGCTCGGCTCCTACCTGCGCGAGTTCGAGGCGCTGCTCGACGGGCACGGCCTGTTCGGCGTCCCGTACGGGCACTTCGGGGACGGCTGCGTGCACGTCCGGATCGACTTCCCGTTCGACCGCCCCGGCGGCACCCGCGTGTTCCGCGACTTCCTCAACGAGGCGGCGACGCTCGCCGCGCGGCACGGCGGCACGATGTCCGGCGAGCACGGCGACGGGCGCGCGCGCGGCGAACTGCTACCGCACATGTACTCCCCCGAGGCCCTCGACCTGATGGCTCAGGTCAAGGACCTCTTCGACCCCGACGACCTGCTCAACCCGGGGATCATCGTCCGTCCCGCCCCCGTGGACGCCGACGTGCGGACGGCCGGCATCGCCCCGGTCACCCGCGCGGAACTGCCGACGCTCGGCCTCGCCTACCGCGGCAACGCGGGCGACCTGGCGCGGGCCGTGCACCGCTGCACCGGCGTCGGCAAGTGCCGCGCCGACAACACCGGGAACGGCGGCGTGATGTGCCCGTCGTACCTCGCCACCAGCGAGGAGAAAGACACCACGCGCGCGCGGGCCCGCGTCTTGCAGGACGTCGTCTCCGGCCACCTCGGTCCCGACGGCTGGAGGACCCAGGCCGTCCACGACGTCCTTGACCTCTGCCTGTCGTGCAAGGGCTGCGCGTCCGACTGCCCGACCGGCATCGACATGGCATCCTACAAGGCCGAGGCCCTCCACCAGCGCTACCGGCGCAGGCTCCGGCCGCGCGCCCACTACGCCCTCGGGCGGCTGCCGCGCTGGACGCGCCTGGCCGCGAAGGCGCCCGCCGCCGTGCCGGCGCTGAACGCGGCGATGCGGTCGCGCGCGCTGCGCCCGCTGATCGCCTGGGCCGCGGGCATCGACCGCCGCCGCTCGCTGCCCGCCTTCGCGCCCGTCCCGTTCCGCCGCCGGTTCGCCTCCCACCGCAGCCCGGCGGGCCGCAACGGCGAGGTCGTCCTGTTCGTCGACACCTTCACCGACGCCTTCTCGCCGGACGTCGCCGAGGACACCGTCAAGGTACTCGAACATGCCGGCTACCAGGTGTCCGTCACCGCGCGCCCGGTCTGCTGCGGCATCACGTGGATCTCCACCGGGCAGCTCGACGGGGCGCGCGCGCAGCTCCGCCGCACCGTCCGCGCCCTGCTCCCGGCGGTGCGGAGGGGCGCGAAGGTCGTCGGCATGGAGCCGTCCTGCACCGGCGTGCTCCGCTCGGACGCCGAGGAGCTCCTGCGGGGCGTGGACGCGGCCGCCGCCCGCGAGGTCGCCGCCGCCACCCGCACCCTCGCCGAGCTGCTCGCCGAGACCCCGGACTGGACGCCGCCCGACCTGTCCGGCGTCACCGGCGTCGCGCAGCCGCACTGCCACCACCACGCCGTCATGGGCTGGACGAAGGACGCCGCCCTGCTCAGGGACGCGGGCGCCGAGGTCGCCCGGCTCGGCGGCTGCTGCGGCCTCGCCGGCAACTTCGGCGTCGAGAAGGGCCACCACGACGTCTCCGTCGCGATCGCCGAGCACCAGCTGCTCCCGGCCGTCCGCGACGCCGGCGAGGACGACGTCGTGCTCGCCGACGGCTTCAGCTGCCGCACCCAGCTGGCCGACCTCGCCTCACGCGAGGGCGAGCACCTGGCCCAGCTCCTGGCCCGCCACCTCCCGGAGTGACGTTCAGCGGCGGGCGAGGGTGCGCGACAGGGTGAGGGCCGCGGTGTGGACCGCCGGGGCGACGGCGGCCAGCCGCATGCGGTTGGACCACCCGGAGACCGACAGCGCGCCGATCGCCTCGCCGTCCGCGCCGAGGACGGGGCTGGCCGCGCAGAGGATGCCGTTGCCGGACTCCTCCCGGTCGTAGGCGACGCCCTCCTCGCGGATCCTGGCCAGCTCGCGGGTGAACAGCCCGGGCGCGACCACGGTGCGCTCGCCGACCTTGACCAGCCCGGCGTCCAGCACCGCCTGGACGACCTCGGGCGGTGAGAACGCGAGGATCGCCTTCCCGACGCCGGTGGCGTGCGCGGGCAGCCGGCCGCCGACCTGCGAGGGCATCCTCGGGGCGTCGGAGGCGCCGAGGATCTCCACGTACACCACCTCGGCGCCCTCCAGGACGGCGAGGTGCACGGTCTGCCGCGTCGCCTCCCGCAGGTCGGACATGTAGGGGACGGCGGCGTCCCGCAGGACGCGCTGCCGGGGCACCCGCTGGCCGATCTCGAACAGCCGGAGGCCGAGCCGCACCCGCGTCCCCTGCCGCTCCAGCAGCCCCGCCTCCACCAGGTCGAGCGCGATGCGGTGCGCCGTCGAGCGCGGCAGGCCGCTGCGGCGGGCCAGCTCCGCCGCGCCGAGGCCGTCGTCGTCCGCCCGGAAGGCGGTCAGCACCGCGACGGCGCGGCGCAGGAACGTGTCATCGGACGGCATGGCCCCACTGTAGAAGACGTGTCCCACCACGTGGGACGACCGCGTTGCCCGGAGGGCCACCGGCGCGGAAGGCTCGTCGCAGAGACGACGAAAGGAACGGCCATGGACCCGGGCTCTGCTCCTCCCGAGGGGGGACGACCCCCCACGCCCCCCGGCCCGGCTGCGCCGGAATGGATCGAGAAGGCCGCCGGGGCGCTGCTCGACGCGTACGCCACCGGCGTCCCGATCCCGCCCCTCACCGCGTCGCACCCCGACATGTCGGTGGACGACGCGTACGCGATCCAGCGCGCCCAGGCGGACGCGTGGACCGCCGCGGGCGCCCGGATCAAGGGCCACAAGGTGGGCCTGACGTCGGCCGCGATGCAGCGCCAGATGGGCGTGGACCAGCCGGACTTCGGCATCCTGCTCGACTCGATGTTCCTGCCGGAGAGCGCCCCGATCGACGCGGGCCGCTTCCTGCAGCCGCGGGTGGAGCCGGAGATCGCGTTCGTGCTGGGCCGGCCGCTGTCCGGGCCGGGCGCGACGGCCGCCGACGCCGTCGCCGCGGTGGAGTACGTGCTGCCCGCGCTGGAGGTCATCGACTCCCGGATCGCGGACTGGAAGATCACGCTGCCGGACACCATCGCCGACAACGCCTCCAGCGGCGGCCTGGTGCTCGGCACCCGGCCCGTCCGCCTCGGCGACCTCGACCTCGCGCTGATGGGCTGCCTGCTGCACCGCGACGGCGTGCTGATCGACACCGGCGCCGGCGGCGCGGTGCTGGGCTCGCCGATCAACGCGCTGGTGTGGCTGGCCAACGTGCTGGGCGAGCGCGGCGTCGCGCTGGAGCCCGGGCACGTGGTGCTGCCGGGCTCGATCACCGCGGCCGTCCCGGTCGCGCCCGGAGAGACGCTGACGGCGACGTTCGCCGGGATCGGTTCGGTCACCGCCCGGTTCGGAAAGGAGGAGCTCACATGAGCGAAGCGACCCGGGGGGCGCGGGGGGTCGTCCCCCCTCGAGAAGGCACGCGCAAGCTGACGGCCGCCATCGTCGGGCCTGGCAACATCGGCACCGACCTGCTGGTCAAGCTGACGCGCAGCGAGCTGATCGACGTCCACTCGATGGTCGGGGTGGTGCCCGAGTCCGACGGCCTGGCCCGCGCCCGCAAGATGGGCGTGCCGGCGTCGGCGGAGGGCGTGGACTGGCTGCTGGCCCAGCCGACGCTGCCCGACCTGGTGTTCGAGGCGACGTCGGCGAAGGCGCACCTCGCCAACGCCCCGCGCTACGAAGAGGCCGGGATCACCGCGATCGACCTGACGCCCGCCGCGGCGGGTCCGCTGGTGTGCCCGCCGGTGAACCTGGACACGCTGTCGGACGCGCCGAACCTCAACATGATCACCTGCGGCGGGCAGGCGACGATCCCGATCGTGCACGCGGTGTCGTCGGTCGTCCCGGTGCCGTACGCGGAGATCGTCGCGTCGATCTCCTCGCGGTCCGCCGGCCCCGGCACCCGCGCGAACATCGACGAGTTCACCGAGACCACGGCGCGCGCGATCGAGCAGGTCGGCGGCGCGGTCCGGGGCAAGGCGATCATCATCCTGAACCCGGTCGACCCGCCGATGATCATGCGGGACACGGTGTTCTGCGCGATCCCGTCGGACGCCGACACCAAGGCGATCTCCGCGTCGATCGAGAAGATGGTCGCCGAGGTCGCCACGTACGTGCCGGGCTACACGCTGCGCGCGGAGCCGCAGTTCGACGAGCCCCGCGACATCTGGAACGGGATGGCCCGCGTCGCGGTGTTCCTGGAGGTCCGCGGGAACGGCGACTACCTCCCGCCGTGGGCCGGCAACCTCGACATCATGACCGCGGCCGCCGCCCGGGTGGGCGAGCAGCTCGCGCGCAGGAAGGCCACCTCATGACGGAGCAGACGGCGGAGAAGATCCGCATCACCGACTCGACGCTGCGGGACGGCAGCCACGCGATGGCGCACCGCTTCACCGAGGAGCAGGTCCGCGGCGTGGTGCACGCCCTGGACAGCGCGGGCGTCGAGGTCATCGAGGTGACGCACGGCGACGGCCTCGGCGGCTCGTCGTTCAACTACGGCTTCTCGCTGGAGGACGACGTCAAGCTCGTCGCCGCGGCCGTGGACGAGGCGACGCAGGCGAAGATCGCGGTGCTGCTGCTGCCGGGCCTCGGCACGGTGAAGGACCTGAAGATGGCGCACGACGCGGGCGCGTCCGTGGCCCGGGTCGCGACGCACTGCACCGAGGCGGACGTGTCGCTGCAGCACTTCGCCGCGGCCCGCGAGCTCGGCATGGAGACCGTCGGGTTCCTGATGCTGTCGCACCGGGTCGGCCCGGAGGAGCTGGCGAAGCAGGCGCGGATCATGGTGGACGGCGGCGCGCAGTGCGTGTACGTCGTCGACTCGGCGGGCGCGCTGGTGCTCGGCGAGGCGCAGGAGCGGATCAGCGCACTGGTCAAGGAGATCGGGCACGAGGCGCAGGTCGGCTTCCACGGCCACCAGAACCTCTCCCTCGGCGTCGCCAACTCGGTGCTGGCGCAGCAGAACGGCGCCCGGCAGATCGACGGGGCGCTGTGCGCGCTCGGGGCCGGCGCGGGCAACTCCCCCACCGAGGTGCTGGTCGCGACGTTCGAGCGGCTCGGCATCCCGACGGGCGTGGACGTGCAGGGCGCGATGGCCGCCGCCGACGACGTGGTGAAGCCGTTCCTGCACCGGCTGCCGTTCGCGGACCGCGGCGCGATCACGCAGGGCTACGCGGGCGTGTACTCCAGCTTCCTGCTGCACGCCGAGCGGGCGGCGGAGCGCTACGGCGTGCCGGCGCACGAGATCCTGCAGAAGGTCGGGGAGGCCGGCTACGTCGGCGGCCAGGAGGACATGATCATCGACGTGGCGCTGCAGCTCGCCGCCGAGCGCGACCGCGCGTCCTGACCGGTCCCGGTCACTCAGGCCCGGGAGCCCGCTCAGGCGAGCGGGCTCCCGTCCAGATCGTCGAGGAGGG
>NZ_JBEYYT010000295.1:0-11955 GCF_040645715.1 Spirillospora sp. NPDC046719
GGGCGGCGAGCCGCCGCGCGCGCTCGCGCAGCGACGCGGCGTCGGCGTGCAGTGCCTCGTCGGTGGGGGTGCGGGGGCCGCGGACAGTGGCCTCCAGCGCGGCGAGCGTCAGCTTGTCGACGCGCAGCGCGCGCGCCAGCGGGTGCCGCGACAGGCGCCGCACGTACTCCTCCTTGCCCAGGACGAGCCCGCATTGCGGGCCGCCGAGAAGCTTGTCGCCGCTCGCGGTGACCAGGTCGGCGCCCGCCTTCAGCCAGGTGGCCGCGTCGGGCTCGTCCGGCAGCAACGGCTCGGGTTCGAGCAGGCCGGAGCCGATGTCGGCGACGACCGGGACGCCGAGCCCGGTCAGCTCCGCGACGTCCGCCGACCGGGTGAAGCCGGTGACGCGGAAGTTGGACGGGTGCACCTTGAGGATGAAGCCGGTGGCGGGGCCGACCGCCGCCGCGTAGTCGTCCGGGGAAGTGCGGTTGGTGGTGCCGACCTCGCGCAGCCGGGCGCCGGTCGCGGCGAGCAGCTCCGGGATGCGGAAGCCGTCGCCGATCTCCACCATCTCGCCACGGCTGACGATGATCTCGCGGCCGCCGGCGAGCGCCGTCGCGGCCAGCACCAGCGCCGCCGCGCCGTTGTTGACCACGTGCGCCGCCTCGGCGGCCGGGACGGCGTCCAGCAGCGCGGCCAGCGCGGACCGGCCGCGCCGCGCCCGCGCGCCGGTCGCGAGGTCGAGCTCGACGTCGGTCGCGCCGGACGCCACGAGCATCGCCTCGCGCGCGGCGTCCGACAGCGGTGCGCGTCCGAGGTTGGTGTGCAGCAGGACGCCGGTCGCGTTGACCACGGGCCGCAGCCCGGCCGCGGTGACCGGCAGCGCGCCGGCCGCCGCGTCCGCGACCGCGCCGGCCGGGATCTCGCCGGCCCGCGCGCGGCGCTGCGCCGCGACCACCGCCGCCTTCACCACGCCGCGTCCGAGCCGCGCCGCCGCCTCCGCGAGCCGCGGGTCGGCGAGCACCGCGTCCGTGCGCGGGATCCGCCGCCGCCCGTCCTCCTCGCCGGCGGGCGCCGGAACCGGCGCGGGTCCACGATCCATGCGGCGACCTCCGTTGCGGGCGGCGCCGCAGGAGATCGGGTGCGGCGCACGAGACCAGCAGGGGTTACCCCTCAGGGTCGCACGCCAAACGAACCCGCGCCGGGCCTCCGGCCCTTCCCGGCGGGGGTTGCGCCGCCCCGCCGGGCTTGTTATGCATGAGTCATGCATGACCGACTCGCGAACCTGCTCGGCGCCGCCTCGCTCGCGGTCACCGACCTCGCCCTCGCCGGTGCGACCCGGGCCGCCGGAGTGAGCGCCAGCGGCGCGGGGGCGCTGGTCGTCCTCGCGCACGCGCCCGGCCTCGGCGTCACCGAACTGGGGCGGCGCGTCGGGCTCACGCAGTCCGCCGCCGCCCGCATGCTGGACGGCCTGGAGGCGTCGGGGCTCGCCCGGCGGGAGCGCGGGCCAGGACGCGGCGTCCAGGTGCGGCTGACCCCGGCCGGCGAGGAGGCGGTGGGCGCCATGCTCGCCGCGCGCGGCGCGCCGCTCGCCACCGCGCTGGCCGGCCTGGACGCGAGCGAGCGCGACCTGCTGGGCGCCCTGCTCGGCAAGCTCCTGGCCCGCCTCTACGCCGAGATCGGCGACGCGGACGTCATGTGCCGCCTGTGCGACCGCGGATGCTGCACCGACGGCGCCGTCTGCCCCGTGGGGCAGGCCGAAAGGGACGCCCTCGCGGGACGGGACGCCCTCGCGAGACGGAACGGCGAGGAGCGCGCACCGGGAGCGTCGTGACGGGCGCGGTCCTCGCCCTCGCGTCGGCGCTCTGCTACGGCATCGCGGACGTCGCGGGCGGGCTGCTGTCGCGGCGGGCGGATTTCCGCACGGTCGCGTTCCTCGGGCAGGCCGGCGGCCTCGCCTGCGCGGTCGTCTTCTCCCTTCTCGTTCCCGTGCGGGAATTCTCGTGGCACGACCTCGCGTGGGGCGCGCCGTCCGGAATCGGCACCGGAATCGCGATGGTGTTCCTGTACCGGGGCATCAGCGGCGGGACGATGAGCGTGGTCGTCCCCGTCAGCGCCGTCGGCGGCGTCGCGCTTCCGGTCCTGGTGGGCGTGGCGTTTCTCGGAGACCGGCCCTCGGCCATGGCCTGGGCGGGGATCGCGGTGGTCCTGCCCGCCCTGTGGCTGGTGTCCCGGTCCCGATCGGACGAGCGCGACCGCGTGCGGTCGGCGGTCGTCAACGGGCTCGTGGCGAGCGCCGGCATCGGCGTGCAGTACCTGGCCCTGGCACAGGCCGGTGGCGATTCGGGCCTGTGGCCGGTTGCGGTCGGGCGCGTGGCGGCCCTCCTGACGATCGCGCCGATGCTCGTGCGATCGCGGGCGCCGCGGCTCCCCGGCGCGCGGACGACGGCGTGGGCGGTCGCGACGGGCACCGTCGCGGCGGCCGCGCTCGCGCTCTACCTGCTCGCCACCGGGCGCCAGCTCGTGGTGATCGCGGTGGTCCTGTCGTCGCTGTATCCGGTGGTGCCGGTGCTGTGGGGCGTCACCGCGCTGCGCGAACGGCTGTCGGCCGGGCAGGTGGCCGGGCTGGCCGCCGCCGGCGCCGCCGTGGTGCTCCTCACCCTGCCGCCCCTGTAGCCGGCGGGCTCCTTTTTCCACGAAAGGTGACAAAGGATCGCGGCGTTCCTTGTGCTCTCCTGCCCGGGAGCCGATGGCCTTCTTATTCCGCTGCGCGAAATCAATCCGTCCCGTACCAAACGCGGGCCGGGGTTGTCACTCCTGTGAGTGTCGCGGGAAACGCGGGATATCTAGCCTGGCGGCCCGGGTGTCCGCTCACGGAGGTGACACTTTGACGGAGCTGCACGAAGGGTCGGCCGGGACCGACGATCTGTCTTCCCAGCCCTGGCGGGACGTCCCGCGCGAGGAGGCCCGGTGGATGCGGCCCCACCTTCCGGACCTGGTCGACACCATGGTCGAGGGGGTGCTGCGCAACGTCCCCGAGTACGCCCGGCCGGACGATCCCGTCTACACCGAGGTGATCCGGAGCGCGGTCGCACAGGGCATGGGGCACTTCGTGCAGATGATCGCCGACCCGGACACGCCCTGGCAGGAGGTCCACCAGGTCTTCTTCGACATCGGCTACGGCGAGGCCGTCGAGGGGCGCAGCCTGGAGCACCTGCAGAACGCGCTGCGCGTCGCGTCCCGGACGGCCTGGCGGTACCTGTCGCGGGAGGCCGACCGGCTGAAGAAGCCGCGCGAGCTGGCGATCGCGCTGACCGAGGTGAACTTCGCCTACCTGGACCTGCTCGCCTCCGCCGCCGCGCAGGGGTACGCGCGGGCGCGGGAGAAGGCGGCCGGGGAACGGGAGCAGCGGCGCGGCCGGCTGCTCAGCCTGCTGCTGTCGCACCCGCCCGCGCCCCGCGAGATCGTCGTGGAGCAGGCCGGGCTCGCCGGCTGGACGCTGCCGGAGCGGATCGCGGTGATCGTGCTCGACCCGCGTCCCGGCAGCGGCGGCGAGGGTCCCGCCGGGCTGCCGCCGTACCTGCTCAGCGGCGTCGACCGGGGCCGTCCCTGCCTGGTGATGCCCGATCCCGACCGGCCCGGCGGCGCCGACCGGCTCACCGCCACCGTCGCCGGATGGACGGGCGCGATCGGCCCGTCGGTGCCGCTGGAGGAGGCCGGCGTGTCCCTGCACTGGGCGCACCGGACGCTCGATCTGATGGCCGCCGGGCGGCTCGGCGGCGCCGCGAACCCCGCCGGAGAGCAGGACCTGCCCTCCGGGAGCGCCCCCGACCGGGACCGGCCCGGCGCCCGGACGCGGCGCGGCGGCGCCCCGGCCGGACGGCTCGTCCGCGCGGACCGGCACCTGCCCGAGCTGCTCCTCCAGGAGGGCTGGACGCTCGCGGAGGCGACGGCGCGGCGCCGGCTCGCGCCGCTCACCGAGCTCGGCCCGCACCGCGGCGGGCGGCTGGCGCTGACCCTGCTCGAATGCCTCAAGCACGGGTTCAACGCCACCGACGCCGCCGAGGCGCTGTGCGTGCACCCGCAGACCGTCCGGTACCGGCTCGCGCAGCTGCACGACCTGTTCGACTACGACATCGAGGACCCGTCGCTGCGGCTGGAGCTGATGCTGCTGCTCCCCGTCTGGCTGCGCGACGCCGGCGACGGCGAGCAGTGACGGGGAGCGGCGAGCGGCGGCGGCTACTCCTCCCGGGCCGGGACGGTCACGTACGGCAGCGTCCGGTCGAGGTAGGCCTTCCGGCACGCCGACCGGGCGATCTTCCCGCTGCTCGTGCGCGGGATGCCGCCCGGCTCGATCAGCACGAAGTCGTGCACGCGCAGGTCGTGCTGCTGCTTCACGGCGGTGCGCACGGCCTGCGCGACCTCGTCGACGTCCAGCAGCGCGATCGGCACCCGCCGGTTCCGCTCGGCGACCACGACCAGGCCCTCGGTGTCGCCGGTGTCCACCGCCACCGCGGCGGTGTACTCGCGGCGGATGCCCTTGTGCGCGTTGGACACGGTGAACTCGATGTCCTGCGGGTAGTGGTTGCGGCCGTCGACGATGACCAGGTCCTTGATCCGGCCGGTGACGAACAGCTCGCCGCCGTGCCGGACGCCGAGGTCGCCGGTGCGCAGCCACGGCCCGCGCGGCAGGCCGCCGGTGTCCCCGGCCAGCTCCGCCTCGAAGGTCTCCTTCGTCGCCTCCGGTCGCCCCCAGTAGCCGGCGGCGACGTTCGGGCCGTGCACCCAGATCTCGCCGACCGAGCCGTCCGGCTTCCGCACGCCCGTCTCGGCGTCCACGATGATCGTGTGCTGGCCGAAGGACGTGCCGCACGCGATCAGCTGGATCGCGCCGGGCGCGTCCGGGGCGACGGGCTCGGCGGTGCCGCGGCGCAGCGCCTCGTGGTCGAACGCGGCGCGGGTCGGCTCGCGGAACCGCGACGACGCCGACACGTACACGGTCGCCTCGGCGAGGCCGTACGCGCACACCTGCGCCTCGGGCTTCAGCCCGCAGTCCTTGAACGCCTCGTAGAACCCGGTGAGGGTGCTCTCCCGGATCGGCTCGGCGCCGTTCATGAAGACCTGCACGCCGCTGAGGTCGAGCTTCGCCTTCTCCTCCGCGGTGACCTGCGCGGTCAGGTACTCGTAGGCGAAGTTCGGGCCGCCGGTGAAGGCGTGCTTCTGCCGGCTGAGCAGCTCCAGCCAGCGGACGGGCCGCATGACGAACGCGACCGGGTCCATGATCACACCGGGGTTGCCGTAGACGAGCGGCAGCGCGACCGTCGTGACCAGGCCCATGTCGTGGAAGACCGGCAGCCAGTTCACCCCGGACGACTCGCGCGGGATCCCCTCGAACGTGCGCCACAGCTGCTCGGCGTTGGTCGCGAAGTTCCCGTGCGTGATGATCACGCCCGCCGGGGTGCGGGTGGACCCGGACGTGTACTGCAGGTAGGCGACGTCGTCGGGGTCGATCGGCTCGGGCGTCCAGTCGAGCGCGCCGTCCACCTCGTCCGCCACGATGATCTCGGCGGGCGCGCGGACGCCGTCGCCGGCGAGGAACGCGCGGACCGCCGGCAGCGACGCGCTCGTGGTGATGACGGCGTCGGGCTCGGCGTCCTGGTAGACCGCGAGGAGCCGGTCGCCGTGGCCGGGCAGGTCCGGGGAGAACAGCGGGACGCCGATGACGCGGGCGTACATCGCGCCGAGGAACCCTGTGACGTAGTGCAGGTCCTGCGGGGCGAGCAGCGCGACGCGCCGCCCCGGCGAGGTCGCGCGGCGGATCGCGGCGGCGATCGCGCGGGCGCGCCGGTCCAGCTCGCCCCAGGTGACGTCGGTGGCGACGCCGTCCGGGTCGGTCATGTAGTCCATGAACGTGTAGGCCCGGTCGTCGGGGAAGTCCTTGGCGAACCGGGCGAGCCGCTCGATCAGCGGGGTGCGGTCGAGCGCGGGGAGGTCGGTCATGCTCACAAAGCTCCTGGTACGGGAGGGACGAGTCAGGAGGAGACGGCGTCGGCGGCGGCCGGCGCGCCGGCGGGTTCGCCGGTGCGTCCATCGCGGCGGACGCGGCGGGATTCGAGGCGCTCGCGGTCGGGCCAGCGGACGTCCCAGACCCAGCCGAGCCGCTCGAAGAGCCAGATGACGCGGGCGCTGATGTCGATCTGCCCCTTCAGCACCCCGTGCCGGGCGCAGGTCGGGTCGGCGTGGTGCAGGTTGTGCCAGGACTCGCCGAACGACGGGATGGCGAGCCACCACACGTTGCGGGCCTTGTCGCGGGTCCGGAAGTCCTCCTTGCCGAAGACGTGGCAGATCGAGTTGATCGAGAACGTGACGTGCTCGCCGACGAACACCCGCATCAGGCCCGCCCAGAACAGCGCGGTCACGGCGCCGTGCCAGGACCGGGTGAGCAGCGCGCCGAGGCCCATCGGGACCAGGAACGTCGACAGCACGATCACCGCGTAGACGGGGTCGAGGGACAGGAACCGGATGTCGCGGTCCTTGAGCAGGTCGGGCGCGTACTTGCTGCGGGACGTGCGCTCCTTGCTGAACAGCCAGCCGATGTGCGCGTGGTAGAGCCCCTTGGTGAGGCCCCACACGCCCGGCCCGTACGCCCACGGGGAGTGCGGGTCGCCCTCCTGGTCGGAGTACTTGTGGTGGCGGCGGTGATCGGCGACCCACCGGACGACCGACCCCTGCATCGCCTGCCCGCCGAGGACGGCGAGCGCGATCCGCAGCCACCGCTTGGCCTTGAAGCCGCCGTGCGTGAAGTGCCGGTGGTAGCCGACCGTGATCCCGAGGGCGTTGAGCGGATAGAGGAAGGCGAAGATCGCGATGTCCGTCCAGCCGATCCCCCAGCCCCACAGGAAGGGGACGGCCGCCAGCAGCCCGATGATCGGCGCGGCCACGAACACCACGACCGCGATGCGCTCGGGCAGCGGCACGGTGCCGGAGATGTCGGGCTGCGGGGTTCGGCTGCCAACGTCGGCGACACCCGCTGTCATTGCGGACTCCTTAGAGACATGAGTGCGGAGGCCCCGCCCGCGGGTCCGGGGCGGCCGGTCGTCCCGGCCGTCCGGCCCCGCGGGCGGGGCGGCGGTTCAGCAGTTGCTCTGGGCGGGCTTGCCGGCGAACCGGTCGCCGAGGAAGTTCGTCACGTCCCCGGCGGCGCCCCAGTCGGTCGACAGGTGCTCGGTCGGGTAGGTGTTCTTCCAGGTCGTGTTGATCCCGGCCTTGCAGTACGCCGCGCGGGTGCCGTCCTCGGTCTCGTGGGGGATGATCTCCTCCAGCCAGCCGCGGTACTGGAACACCGGGAAGCCGATCTTGTACGTGGCGCCCGAGGACGGGGTGCCGACGCCGACGCCGAGCTTCTGCCGGTCGACGACGTCGCCCCAGGTGGTCCCGTCCGGGCCCTTGAGCGCGTAGATCTGGTCGAGGGACAGGCCCTGCTTGGAGAAGTCCTCGACCTTCGCGCCGAGGAACACCGCGAGCGTCCCGTACAGGCAGTTGGCCTTCACGTCCTTGATCGCCTGCGCGCCCTTGTCGTTCATCAGCTCGTCGAACGGCATCTCCGGGTAGGCGGCGTGCAGGCCGACCAGCGCGTCCGCGAGGAACCCGGCGAACAGGCTGCCGTTGAGCTGCTTGGCGGTCAGCTTCAGGTCGCCGGGCACGCCGCCCGCCGCCGCGCCGACCACGTTCAGCTCCGGCGCGTAGGACGCGGCGAGCTGCGCGCCCCACAGCGCGGCGGCGCCGCCCTCGGAGTAGCCGGAGATGCCGACCTTCCCGTCCGCCTTCAGCGTCCCGCCGGGGATCTGCCGGGACGTGCGGACGATGTCGAGCAGCGCGTGCCCCGCGTTCGCGCCGATCATGTAGGTGTGCACCTGGCCGTCGAGGTAGCCGACGCCGTCGGTGGCGGCGACCGCGTACCCGGCCTTGAGCATCAGCTGCAGGTTGCCGCCCTCGTACATGTCGACGTACTGGCCGGCGAGCTGCTTGGAGAACGCGCACTTCAGGCCGGAGCCGAGGGTGCCGGGGTTGAAGGCGACGGTGGGACGGGAGCCCCCGCCCTTCCACTCGGCGTCCGGCACCGCGACGGTCCCGGACACGGCGATCTTGCGCCCCTTGGCGTCGGTCGAGACGTACCTGACCTTCCAGGCGTGCATCGGCACGTCGCCGGGGATGTTGGTGAGCTTCGCCGGACGGCAGGCGAGCAGGTCGCCCGGGTTCCCGGTCACCGCCGAGGACGCGGCGTAGATCTGCGCGTCCGTGGCGTCGCAGCCCGGCGGCGCGGCCACGGCCTGCGGCGCGGTCGACACCGCGGGCACGGCCAGGGCGGCCCCCAGCGCCGCGGTGGTGAACAGGGTCCGAAGTCGCATTCCTCGCTCCAGGGTGGGTCCGGAAAGTGAATGCTGATGACTGTCCCCCAGGGGCGGCGCGCCGCGGAATGAAGATGCGTCACAGGCTCGGGCGCCCTTATTAGCAACCAAGTCAAAAACGGCCGGGCAGGGTGAACGCCCGTCGGCGTCCTCCCGCCGGTCCTCCCGCCGGTCCTCCCGCCCGGTCCTCCCGCCCACCGCGCGGGCCGTCCCGTCCCGGCGGGCCGCGCGTCCGCGGCGGCGGGTGTCGCCGTCGGTGCGGTACGTGAGGTCCAGGGCGCGGCGGACCGTCGCACGCCCTCCGAAATGCGACAAGCCATTGCAAATTGGTGGAGTCTTCATTAATGCTTCGCCGGGCCGGGGCGGCCGGGCCGTACCGTCCCGCGCATGCGCCGAACAGCAGCAGCACTAGCGACCGTCCTGACCGCCGGTATCGCCGCGGCCATGGCGGCCGGCGGCGGACCGGCCGCCGCGGCGGAGCCGGAGACCTGCGGCACTCCCGCCACCCACCAGATCGCCGAGGTGCAGGGCACCGGGGACGCGTCCCCCCTGCGCGGGCAGACCGTCCGCGTCGAGGGCGTCGTCACCGGCGACTTCCAGCGCGCCGACCAGCTCAAGGGCTTCTTCGTCCAGGACCCCACACCGGACGGCGACCCGCGCACCTCCGACGGGCTCTTCGTCTACTCCACCCAGGAGGTGCGGCCCGGCGACCGGGTCCTCGTCACCGGCAAGGCCACCGAGTACAACGGCCTCACCGAACTGTCCCCCGTCACCACCGTGAACGTGTGCGGCCGCGGCAAGGCCGCGCCCGAGAACGTGCGCCTGCCGCTGGCGGACGGCGCGAACCTCGAACGGTACGAGGGCGAGCTGCTGCGCTTCCCGCAGAAGCTCACCGCCACCGAGACCTACCAGCTCGGCCGCTACGGCGAGATCACCGTCTCCGCCGGCGGCCGCCTGTTCCAGCCCACCGACGGTCACGGCTCCACGCAGGCGGAGAATGACGCGCGGCAGCTCCTCGTCGACGACGGGTCGAACGTCCAGAACCCGGCGACGATCCCGTACACCGACAAGCGCGTCCTGCGGATCGGCGACACCACGGCCGGGCTGACCGGCGTCCTCACCTACCAGTTCGGCGCCTACGCCCTCCAGCCCACGAAGGCGGCGCACTTCGCGAACGACAACCCGCGGCCGAAGAAGCCGCGGCCGGTCGGCGGCGACGTCCGCGTGGCGAGCTTCAACACCCTCAACTGGTTCACCACGCTGAACCAGCGCGGCGCGAACACCGCCGAGGAGCGCGAGCGGCAGCTGGCCAAGCTCGTCGCCGCGCTGAAGGGCCTGGACCCGGACGTCGCCGGGCTGATGGAGGTCGAGAACAACGGCGACACGGGCGCGCTGAAGACGCTGGTCGACCGGCTCAACGAGGCCGTCGGCGCCGGGACGTACTCCTGGATCGAGAACCCGAACCCCGGCACCGACGCGATCCACGTCGCGATCATCTACAAGCCGGCGAAGCTGACGCCGGTCGGCGCGGCGCACTCGTCCGACCAGACCGTGTTCGAGCGCCCGCCGCTGGCGCAGGAGTTCCAGCCGGTGAACGGCGGCACGCGCTTCACGCTGATCGTGAACCACCTCAAGTCCAAGGGCTGCACCGGCGCGACCGGCGCCGACACCGACCAGGGCGACGGGCAGGGCTGCTTCAACGCCCACCGCGTCGTGCAGGCGAAGGCGGTCGCCGCGCTCGCCGCCCAGGAGGAGAACCCGCTCGTCATCGGCGACCTCAACAGCTACACCGCCGAGGACCCGATCAAGGTGCTGACCGGCGCCGGGCTCGCCGGGCAGACCGAGCGGTTCGTCCGGCCCGCGCAGCGCTACTCCTACGTCTTCGACGGCATGTCCGGCGAGCTCGACCACGTGCTCGCGGGCGCCGCCCTGGCGAAGCGGGTGACGGGCGCGACGATCTGGCACGCCAACAGCGACGAGCCGACGTTCCTCGACTACAACACCGAGTACAACCAGCCGCGCTTCTACCGGCCGGACGCGTTCCGGTCGTCCGACCACGACCCCGTCCTGGTCGGCCTGCGCCTGCACTGATCCCGCCGGGCCCGGGCGTCCGAATCGAGACGTCCGGGCCCCTTGCGCCGCCACTCACGGAGCGTATGATCCAGGTCACACTTCTAGTGATCGGTGCGCGCATGAACGAAGCAGCTCCCCGCCTGGCGTTCGGGATCGGTCCTGACGGGACGTACACGCGGGTCGGTCAGACGGTCGCCTTCGTCCTGGGCCTGCTCACCACGTTCGCGTTCCTGCCGCTGGTCGTGGTCGGCGCCGTGCTGTACACCAAGGCCGAGGGGGTCTTCGCCGCGGACGCCGCCCGCGCCCGCCGGCTGGTGAACTGGTCGTGGATCAGCATCACCGTGCCCGTGATCGTCGCGGTCGCCGCCGGGGCGGCGGTGGCGGCGCTGCGGGGCTGACCCGGGAAGAGGGCGGAGCCCCGGCGGGTTTGCACTCTTTATGAGCATCCCCTTCTCCGTCCTCGACCTGGCGCCCGTGGTGAGCGGCGCCACGTCCGGCGACGCCCTGCGCAACACCCTCGACCTCGCCCGGAGCACCGAGGGCCTCGGCTTCCACCGGTACTGGCTGGCCGAGCACCACACGATGCCGGGCATCGCGAGCTCGGCGACGTCGGTCCTGATCGGGCAGGTCGCGGCGGCGACGTCGCGGATCCGGGTCGGGTCGGGCGGGGTGATGCTGCCGAACCACGCGCCGATGGTGATCGCCGAGCAGTTCGGGACGCTGGAGGCGCTGTTCCCCGGGCGCATCGACCTCGGCCTCGGCCGGGCCCCCGGCACCGACCAGGCGACCGCGCGGGCGCTGCGCCGCTCCCCCGAGGCGCTGTCGGTCGACGACTTCCCCGAGCAGGTCATCGAGCTGCGGGGCTACTTCGCCGAGGACAGCACGGTGACGCCGGCGGCGGGCAACGAGCCGCCGGTGTGGCTGCTCGGGTCCAGCGGGTACAGCGCGCGGCTGGCGGGGCTGCTCGGGCTGCCGTTCGCGTTCGCGCACCACTTCAGCGCGGAGAACACGCTGCCCGCGCTGGCGCTGTACCGCGAGTCGTTCCGCCCGGGGATGCTGGACGCGCCGTACTCGATGATCGGCGTGTCGGTCACGGCGGCGGAGTCGGACGAGCGGGCCCGCGAGCTGGCGGCGCCGCAGGCGCTGGCGTTCCTGCGGCTGCGGCAGGGCCGTCCGGGCAAGCTGCCCACCCCGGAGGAGACCGCCGCGCACCCGTACACGCCGCTGGAGCGGCAGATGATCGACTCGCGGCTCGCCGACCAGGTCATGGGCGGTCCCGAGACCGTCAGGCGGCAGATGGACGCGCTGATCGAGAAGACCGGCGTCGACGAGGTCATGGTGACCACGCAGGTGTTCGACCACGCCGACCGGATCCGGTCCTACGAGATCCTCGCGGACCTGTACGACCTGAAGGCCGCCGAGCCGCCCGCCGTCAGCGGGCTCTGACCTCGAAGCCGATCCCACGTCAACGGCGCTGTGCCACCGTCCACCGGTG
>NZ_JBEYYT010000296.1:0-11884 GCF_040645715.1 Spirillospora sp. NPDC046719
CTCCGCTCGCTGGCGCTCGCTGCGCTGCGGGGGCGCGGCGCGCCGGGCATCCCGTTGCGCTCGCTGGCGCTCGCTCCACGGGCTGTCCCGTGACCGGTGGCTGAGGTTCGGGCCTCGCGGGTGATCGCGGAGGTGTAGGCCGCGATCACCGCCGAGGCCGCCGGACGGCCGTCAGGGCGGCCGTCAGCGGGCAGGGCGAAAGGGCCCCGGGTACTCCCGGGGCCCTTTTCCGTGCTCGCCGGTCAGGGCGTGGGCGGCGTGAAGACGGCGAAGCGGTTGCCGGACGGGTCCTGGAGGTGCGCGAACCGCAGGCCGTCGGGCGTCGTCGTGGTCGGGACGGCGACCCCGCCTCCGGCCTTCTCGGCCTGGGCGCACGCCGCGTCCACGTCCTCGACGAGGACGAAGAAGACCGCGTGGTTCTGGGACGCGTCGGGCACGTGCGCGACGCCGCCGGCGGGCTCCTCGGCGCCCTCGTAGCTGACGAGGTCATAGCCGTCGCTCTGCGGGTCGGACGTGAACCTCCATCCGAACATGTCGCCGTAGAAGCGACGGGCCTCCTCCGGCGCGTCGGTGCCGATCTGGAACCACGCCACGGTGTTGAACGCGGGAATGCTCATCCTTCTCCTCCTTCGAACGCTGCGGGAATCAGCCTCGGGGAGTCCGGCGACAGCCCCCTGTCGGAGTTTCCGAACAAGTTCCGGCCGGCCGACCGGAACTCCGCCCACACGACCGTGCCCGGCCCGTCCGGCCGGTATCCCCAAGCGCGCGCCAAGGCGTCCACGATCCGCAACCCGCGCCCGCTCTCGGCGCCCGTCTCGGCCCTGACCTGCGGACGCCCGCCGCCCGCACCGTCGTCGGCGACCTCCAGCCGCAGGCGGTCGCCCCCGGCCAGCAGGGTGACCGTCACCCGGCCGCCGTCGCCGGAGGCCGTGTGCGTGACGGCGTTGCAGACGAGCTCGCTCACGACCGTCACCACGTCGTCAAGACCAGGGTGATCCGGAGGCAGCATGTCCCGCAGGAACCGCCGCGCGTGCCCGACGGACCGCCGGACGCCCGGAAGGGTGAGCGCGCTCACCACGACCAGCCCGCCGGGGGCCGTCCCTCTGTTCTCGGGCGCTCCCATCATGCGCCTCCCCTCGATTCGGAAACGCCCGCCACATTCGCCGCTCGCGGGCCTCCCGGTACCGGCTCTGAACGTTTCCCGACTGAACGTTCAATCGGTCACCGATCCGACACGCTCGGTGACATTCTTGAAGGATGCCTTCCGGTCACGCCCCCACGGTCCGGCAGCGCCGGATCGGCTCGGCGCTCCGCAAAGCCCGCGACCGCCACAACCTGACCGTCGCCACCGTCGCCCGCCGCTTCGGCCGCTCCCAGGGCTGGATGAGCATGGTCGAGAACGGCCTCCAGGCCATCGCCCCCGACGAACTCAGCGACCTCCTCGACCTCTACGGCATCGAGGACGGCCCCCTCCGCGAATCCCTCCTCCACCTCGCCACACATCGTCGTGGGACGTGGGAGCGAGCATGGGAGGGCCGCATCTCCGCCGCCGCTCTCGACCTGGCCAGCTTGGAAGAGGACGCCGACGTCATCCGCACCTTCCAGCCCAATCTCGTTCCAGGGCTGCTTCAGATTCCCGACTACAACCGAAAACTGATCGCCATTGGACCTGCGAAACACAACGCCAAAGCGCTGGTCGACTTCCGACTGTCGCGCCAGCAAGTCCTAAGCGCCCCCAATCCACCCCGCTACATACCGATCATCTCGGAAGCGGTCCTCCACAATCGGGTCGGCGGCGACCAAGGGATCTTGCGCAGACAGCTTCAGCGGCTGGGCGAGGCCGCCCGACTCAAGCACATCGACTTGCGGGTGCTCCCCCGCGAAGCCAGCGAGTACCTCTGGCTCATCACTCCGTATCACCTTCTTTCCCTGCGGCCACCCGGACGGCTCACCGTCTCTGTAAGCGATCAACTCAACAAGAGCACCTTCGTCGAGGACGAGGAGGAGGTCGCGGCACACGAGGAGATCTTCGAACTGCTGCTCTCAGCAACCTTGAGCAGAACCGCTTCGCTGGCGCTGATCGACGAGGTAGCGTCGCATTCATGAACACTCCCGAGCCGCCTCAGGCCGATTGGCGCAAGAGCACTTACAGCGGCGGCGTCGAAAATGAGTGCGTCGAGGTCGCCGATCTCAAGAGTCACGTTGGCGTCCGCGACAGCAAGAACCCCGCCGGTGGGCACCTCACCCTCACTCGCCGGGGCTTCGCCGACCTCCTCGCCCACCTGCGGCCATGACCACCCCGCCCCGTTGGCGCAAGAGCAGCCACAGCGGCGCCGACGAAGGCAATTGCGTCGAGATCGGTGACCTCGGTGGACGTGTCGGTGTGCGCGACAGCAAGGACCCCGCTGCCGGGTACCTCACCCTCACCCGCCGCGAGTTCGCCGCTCTTCTCGCCGACCTGGGGGGTGTCCCGCACGCAGTGGTGGCCGCCGACGCGAGCGTTGGTCTGCTGGCAAGTGCGGCGCCGTGGGGCCGGCGCCGGTGGCCCGACAGCCCGACCGCACAGGCGGTATGAGCGCGCGGCCGGATCTGCGGCGAGCGCGGCGTCCGCGCCGCGTCGGCGGTCAGGCCAGAAGCATGCCGAGCATGATCACGAGCACCAGCGCGATCAGGGGCACGATAATGAAGATCGCGAGTTGGAGCAGGCAGCCGCGCTGCTTGACCGTGCCAGGGGCCCCGATGGTGCCCGCGAGGTACAGCGCCGCAGGGCCGCGGTATTCCAGTTCAGATGGCTGCTCAGGGGTGAGAACCGTGGCAGCGACGCCGACCTGACCGTTTCCCTGTGACACGGCAATGTGCACCGGCTTGTCCGCCGGGATCTCGAAGGCCGCGCTTCCCCAATGCTGGTGGTAGTGGGCACCGTCGATGCCGACGGTGACACCGGCCTTGGCGACCACCCCGCGCCGCGTGTGGAGTTGCAGGACCCGCGTGGGGCCGTTGTGGCCGCCGGCGTAGGGGACGGGTGTGTCGCTCATGCTCGCCATCGTTACCACGCGGCCTGGTGCAAGACCACCCCGCGAGCGCCGCCATCGGAACTGTATGGACACACCCGACCTGGGGGCGCGGGGCTGATCAGGATGATTCGCCGTAGTGGTCTTCCTCCGCGTCGAACCTGCGTTGTTCCTCGTCCCTGCGGATCTCCACGCACCGTTTGCAGGTGGCCTCGCGCGGGTCGTCACGGACCTCGTCCCCGGAGACGTACTGGCCGCACCGCGTCTGCACGATGCCGTGCTTGTCCTTCTCCGGCAGGTGGAGAACCCGCTCCGCTGGCGCACTCATGCGCAAGACGCTACGCCGGTCAGCCGGATCCAAGGTCCCGGACGACGTAGACGGGCGGGACCTCGTTCGGGGGGTGGTGCATGAGCTGTGTCAGAACGGCAGTGCCAGCAGCCCGATCAGCCAGAGAACCGCCGGGATGCTGAAGGCCACACCCCAGATACCGGTCAGCATGAAAGCGGCCAGGGCGATCCCCAGCCAGGCCACGCGAGTCGGTGCGAGCACGCGTGAGGGGTCCTCTGGGTCGTATCTGATTTCGTCGCGATACCCGCGCAGGGGCGAGTGCGCCGTGACCTCCCGGCCATCAAGAGTGCGGAAGTGAACGATGCATGCGGGGTCGGCCTCGCTGTGCGGATCATTCTCGAATCGGGCGCGCACGGTGACGCCCCGCCGCCACATCACCCACCGCGTGTCCAACTCGGCCATGCCGACCCACAGGCGCAGGAAGGCGACGCCGGCCGGGAGCAGCAGCCAGGCGACCGGCCCGAGGAAGCCCGGTTCCACCGGCAGCCAGACGGCCAGGGGCAACCCCAGGACCACGTACCAGAGCGCACGCCGCCACCACGGGCTGCCATGCAGGACGCGATCACGCAGGGCGGCCGGGATCCGCAGGGGCCACGCTCGTGTCCGATGCCGCCGTATCGGCTGCCGTTCCCCCGACGGGCGGGGATCACTGATGATCGCTTCGATCTCCTCGCCGAGCGCGGCGACCATGGCCTCGTTGCGGTGCCGGGTCGTCAGGGTCTCGGCCTGCGTGTCCGCGAAGAGGAGCACGGTCAGCGACCGCCCGGCGGCCTCGACCTTGCGGATCCCCGTCCCGGGCACGACGACGGTGGTCCGCCCCCGCTTCCAGTGCAGGGCGCCCTGCTCCACCCACGCCCGGGTGCGGCCGCCGGCCAGCACGACCCCCGCCGCCGGCTGAGTACTCGATCGGCCCACGGCAGGAGATCATAGGCGCGCCGCTCCCGGGCCGGAGGTCAGACGAATTCGAGGGGGCGGACGACGTAGTCGGACGGGACGTCGTCGTGCATGGCCTCGACGAGCCGTTCGGGGGCGGTCTCCTCCAGCAGGACGGCGCGGCGGACGCGGTCGGTGCGGAAGACTCGGCGGCCGCCGCGCTTGCGGCACCAGGCGGTCAGGTACCAGCCCTTGCTCGACGCGGTGAACGACACGGGCTCGACGTCGCGGACGGTCTCGGCGCCCGCCCGGTCGATGTAGGTGAGGCGGACGACGCGGCGGCTGAGGACGGCCTCCTCCAGGACGGCGGGCACGGACGCCGGGTCGTCGTCCCCGGCGGGGATCAGGAACCGGACGCGGGCCGCGAGTTCGCGGGCGGAGGCGCTGTGCTCCGCCGACATCGCGGCGACGATCTTGTGCAGGGCGGTGCGGGCGGACCGGGAGTACGGCGAGCCGCCCGCGCGGGCGAGGGTGATCGCGACGGCGACGGCCTCCGCCGGGGTGAAGTTCAGCGGCGGCAGCGTCCGGCTCTTGTCGAGGGTGTAGCCGCCGCCCCGGCCGACGTCCGCGTACACCGGCACGCCGGCCTGCTGGAGCGCGCCGATGTCGCGCTCGATGGTGCGGACGCTCACCTCGTACCGCGCGGCCAGCTCGCGGGCGCTCACCCGGCGCGGGGCGCAGGCCCGCAGCTCCTCAACCAGGGCGTACAGACGGTCGGTGCGGTTCACGACGCGACCGTACGCGCCGCCTCCGACATTTCCGCGCGGACTTGACCCTGACGCAGCGTCAACCCCTCAGGCTGGCCGCCATGACGACCGATCAGGGCCAGGGGCCCGCGATCCAGGTGCGGGGCTTGCAGAAGTCCTACAAGGAGCTGCGCGTGCTGCGCGGCGTGGACCTCGAGGTGCGGCGGGGCGGCGTCTTCGCCCTGCTCGGCTCGAACGGGGCGGGCAAGACCACGATGGTGAGGATCCTGTCCACGCTGCTCAAGGCGGACGCGGGGACGGTGCGTGTCAACGGCTTCGACGTCGCGACGCAGGCCGCCAGGGTGCGCGCGTCCATCAGCCTCACCGGGCAGTTCGCCGCCGTCGACGGGGTGCTCACGGGGCGGGAGAACCTCGTCCTGGTCGCCAGGCTGAGGCATCTCGCGGACCCGGGCGGGATCGCCGACGGCCTGCTGAGACGGTTCTCGCTGGCGGAGGCGGGCGGCAGGAAGGCGGCGACGTACTCCGGCGGCATGCGGCGGCGCCTGGACATCGCGATGAGCCTCATCGGGGACCCGCCCGTCGTCTTCCTCGACGAGCCGACGACCGGGCTGGACCCGGAGGCGCGCATCGAGGTGTGGCAGGCCGTCAAGGAACTCGCCGAGGGCGGCACGACCGTGCTGCTGACCACCCAGCACCTGGACGAGGCCGAGCAGCTCGCCGACCGGATCGCGATCCTGCACCAGGGCCGGATCGTCGTCGAGGACACCCTGGACGGGCTCAGGCGGCTGCTGCCTCCCGCCGAGGTCGAGTACGTCGAGAAGCAGCCCTCCCTGGAAGAGATCTTCTTCGCGGTCGTCGGAGCGGACGGCCGGACCCCCGTGGACGAGGAGCAGAGATGACCACGCACTTCCTGGGCGACACCGCCGTCCTCACCGGACGGACCCTGCGGCACGTCACCCGCAGCCTCGACACCGTCATCACGACGGCGGTCACACCGATCGCGATCATGCTGCTGTTCGTCTACGTGTTCGGCGGCGCCATCCGCACCGGCACGGCGTCGTACGTCGACTACATGCTCCCCGGCATCCTGCTCATCACGATCGCGTCCGGCATCTCCTACACGGCGTTCCGGCTGTTCACGGACATGCAGAGCGGGATCTTCGAGCGGTTCCAGTCGATGCCGATCGCGCGGTCGGGCGTGCTGTGGGCGCACGTGCTGACCTCGCTGGCGGCCAACGCGGTCTCGGTGGCGGCCGTCATCGGCGTCGCGCTGCTCATGGGCTTCCGGTCGGGCGCGGGCGTGGGGGCCTGGCTCGCGGTGACGGGCATCCTCGTCCTGTTCACCCTCGCGCTGACCTGGATCGCCGTCATCCCCGGCCTCGCCGCCAAGAGCGTGGACGGCGCGGGCGCGTTCTCCTACCCGCTGATCTTCCTGCCGTTCATCAGCTCGGCGTTCGTGCCGACCGGCACGATGCCCGGCCCGGTGCGCGCGTTCGCGGAGCATCAGCCGGTGACGTCCATCGTCGACACGCTCCGCGCCCTGCTCGCGCAGCGTCCGGTCGGCGGCGGCCTGTGGACGGCGCTCGCCTGGTGCGCCGGCATCCTCGTCGTCGCCTACGTGTTCGCCGGAATCACCTACCGCCGCAGGATCTCCTGACGGGACGGCGGGAGGATCGGAGCATGCTGACGATCGGGCAACTGGCCGCGTACGCCGGTGTGACGGTGCGCGCGGTGCGGCACTACCACCAGATCGGGCTGCTGCCCGAGCCGGAGCGGGACGCCTCGGGGTACCGGCGGTACGGCGCGACGGCGGTCGTGTCCCTCATCAGGATCCGCACGCTGGCCGACGCGGGCGTCCCGCTGTCGCGGATCGGCCACATGCTCGAGGCCGACTCCGCGTCGTTCGCCGAGGGCGTCCGGCGGATCGACGACCGCCTGCGCGAGGAGATCGCGCGGCTGGAGAGCAGCCGCGAGCAGATCGCGCGGCTCGCCGCCGGGGACGGCCTGGTGCTCCCGCCGGAGATCGTCGCCTATCTCGACCGGCTGCGGGGGCTCGGGGTGTCGGAGCGGATCGTGGAGGGCGAGCGGGACGGGTGGATCCTCGTCTCGGCCCGCTGGCCCGACCGCGTCCGCGAGTTCATGCCCGGGAAGTTCGCGCAGCTGGAGGATCCGCGCATCGTCCGGCTCTACCGGGTGCTGTCGGAGATCATCGAAGGGGATCCGGGCGACGATCGGCTCCTGGTGGAGGCCGCCGACATCATGGCCGGCCTGTTCGAGCAGGCGTACGCCGACGGCCAGGCCGAGTTCGGCGGGACGCTCGGCGACCACCTGCCGTTCGACCTGCTGGAGTCGCTCGCGCTCGAGGCCGATCCGCGGGCGGAGCGGATGCTGGAGCTGATGCGGGAGCGCGGCTGGAACGGCTGGACCCGGATGGAGCGGCTCCCGAAGCGTCCCGGCCGGCCCGCTAGAGGGCCCGCAGGAAGGCGATCAGGGCGTCGTTGACCTCGGCGGGGCGCTCCTGCTGCGTCCAGTGGCCGCAGCCGGGCAGCCAGACGGTCTCGCGGAGGTTGGGCACGAAGTCGGACAGGTGCTCGACCGCGTGCACGGCGCCGGTCGCGACGAGGTCGCGGTCGCCGGCGATGTAGAGGGCGGGCGGGCTGATCGGGGCGCGGTGCCAGGGGGCGGTGAGGTCCCAGTTGCGGTCGAGGTTGCGGTACCAGTTGATCGGCCCGGTGAAGCCGCTGCCGGCGTACTCGGCGACGTAGGCGGCGATGTCGTCGTCGGTGAGCCAGCCGGGGAGCTTCTCGGGTTCGGGGCAGGCGTCCAGGACCCCGCCGCCCTCCGGCGCGATCAGCGCCGTGCCGGGCCCGTCGCCGGACGCGGCGTACAGCATCCGGCGGAACGCGGCGGCGCGGTCGCGGTCGAACTCGGCCTCGGGGGCGTCCGGCTCCTGGAAGCGGACCATGTAGAAGCCGTCGCCGAACATCCGCCGCATCGCGGCGACCGGCGGCTGGGAGCTGCGCGGGCGGTGCGGCACCGACATGCCGACGACGCCGCGGACCTTGTCGGGGCGCATCTGCGCGGTGTGCCACGCGACGGGGGCGCCCCAGTCGTGCCCGACGACGACGGCGCGGTCGCGGCCGAGGGCCTCGATCAGGCCGACGGCGTCGCCCACCAGGTGCAGGATCGAGTAGGGGGCGGGGTCCGCGGGGCCGCCCGTCCGGGCGTAGCCGCGCTGGTCGGGGGCGACGGCGTGGAACCCGGCGTCCGCGAGGGCCGTGAGCTGGTGGCGCCAGGAGTACCAGCACTCGGGGAAGCCGTGCAGGAGCAGCACGAGCGGGCCCTCGCCCGCTTCGGCGACGTGCATCCGCAGGCCGCTCTGCGACTCGATGAAGCGGTGCGTGATCTCGGCCATCGGAACCCTCTCGCCGGTCGGCGGATGCCGCGCCCAACGCTAGCCTCTCCCCAAGATCGAATACGAACGAGGATGCGGCGGAAGGGCGGCACGGGGATGTACGACGGGAGCCATGGGCAGGCCGATGCCGCCGCGGAGGGGCCGGGACGGCCCGCGGTGGGGGCGGGCAACACCCTCACGGTCACCTACCGGGACGCGGGCGGCGAGGAGACCTACCTCGCCAAGGTGTCGGGGCCGGGGCTCCCGGCCCCGTTCTGGCAGGTGTGGGAGGAGCTGCAGCGGCTCGGCGTGCCCGCGGAGAGCGTGTCGTCGGCGTACTCGGAGATCGAGCCGTGCCGGCTGCCCGGCTGCTACTGCGCCGTGCTCCTGCGCGATTTCGCCTTCCCGCAGGCCGACGTGTCGTTCGGGCGGCCCTACGGGGAGACCAGGAAGGAGCGGGACGCGGCCGTCGCGGCGAACGCCCAGCAGGCGGCGATGATGGCGCAGCTGGTGGGGCAGCCCGTCCCGCCCGCGGCGTCGCCCGTCCCGGTGCCGGGCGGCGCCGAGGCTCCCCCGCTGGACGACGCGCAGCTCGGCCGCATCCTGGCGTCCGCGTTCGGCCCGGACGGCGTCCGCCGCTACCAGCGCGACGAGCTGGAGCGCATCGGCGTCCCGGCGGGGCAGGCGGCGACGCTCGCGGCGGCGGGCCTTCCGGCGAAGGTGCCGCACATCTTCCAGGCGTGGGCCGCCAAGCCCATCGCGGAGCAGCTGCGGACGCGGCGCAGCCCGCTGTCCGGCCAGGCGCTGGCCAACCTGGACCCGTTCGTCAGCATCGGCGGCGACGGGCACTGCTTCCTCAGCGTGATGACCGACGGCCCGCCGCACATCATCGGCCGCGTGTGGGCCGTGGACCCCATCACCGGGAAGACCCGGTTCGTCAACACCGGACCCGCGGAGCTCGCGCGGTCGCTGGCCCTGCTCGCGCGCGGACGGCAGCGGATGCGGGGACTCGACCCGTACGCGGCTGGCGCGGTGGTGGAGAAGATCCAGGAGCAGCTCGCCGCCGTCGACCCGCCCGCCTTCCACGGCGAGGACCGCTGGTGGTCGCTCGTCGTCGAGCAGATGTGGAACGGGCTGCTGTAAAGGCCGTCCATACCGTTCGCCACGGGATTGTGTGCCGGGGCCACATGGGAGCCCGCGGCGGCGCTTCGTAGGTTCTGCGCATGACGAGCGTGACACCCCGGCCCGCCGCTTGGACGTCCGAGGCGCTGGACCTGTCGGGGAAACGAGCCCTGGTCACCGGCGGCGCGAGCGGCATCGGCCGCGCCTGCGCCCGGCTGCTGGCCGGGGCGGGCGCCCGCGTGCTGGTGGCGGACGTGGACGGCGACGCGGCGCGCGCGGCGGCGGACGAGATCGGCGGGGTCCCCCTGCACGCCGACCTCTCCGACATGGACGCGCTGGACGGCCTCGCCGCGGACGTCGACGTCCTGGTCAACAACGCGGGCGTCCAGCATGTGGCGCCGGTCCACGAGTTCCCGCCGGAGGTGTTCGCGCGGATCCAGCGGCTGATGGTGGAGGCGCCGTTCCGGCTCGCCCGTGAGGCGCTTCCGGGCATGTACGAGCGGGGCTGGGGGCGGATCGTCAACATCTCGTCCGTGCACGGGCTGCGGGCCTCGCCGTTCAAGGCGGCCTACGTGACGGCCAAGCACGGGCTCGAAGGGCTGTCCAAGGTGATCGCGCTGGAGGGCGCCCCGCATGGGGTGACGTCCAACTGCGTCAACCCGTCCTATGTGCGGACCCCGCTGGTGGAGGGCCAGATAGCCGACCAGGCGCGCGCGCACGGCATGGCCCCGGACGAGGTCGTCGAGCGCGTCATGCTGGAGCACTCGGCGGTGAAGCGGCTGATCGAGCCCGACGAGGTGGCCTCGCTGGTCGGCTACCTGTGCTCCCCTGCCGCGTCGATGGTGACCGGAGCGTCCCTCGCACTCGACGGCGGCTGGACGGCGCATTGACAATGGCCCGTATGACCTGCGGCGTCTTCCTCGAACTCCTCGCCCGCGAGGCGTCCCCCGTCGAGTTCGAGGGGCCGCTCGTGCAGGCACGGGCACAGGGCGCCTCGGCGACCGTGCTGGCCGAACTGGAGGCGGCGAAGCTCGCCGCGCTGCGGGTCCGGTCGATCATGCGGCGGCACGCCCGGCGGGAGGCGGAGCTCGCGGCGCTGTTCGACACCGCGGGCGACCTCGCCGGGCTCCGCGACCTCGACGCGGTGCTGGAGGCGATCACGCGGCGCGCCCGGCGGCTGCTGAGCGCCGACATCGCGTACCTGACGCTGAACGACGACGAGCGCGGCGAGACCTACATGCGGGTCACCGACGGGTCGGTGTCGGCGGCGTTCCGGCGGCTGCGGCTGCCGATGGGGGCGGGCCTGGTGGGCCTGGTCGCGCAGACGGCGATGCCGTACACGAGCGCGCACTACCTCGGCGACGAGCAGTTCCGGCACCGCGGGTTCATCGACTCGGCGGTGGCCGAGGAGGGCATCGTCGCGATCCTCGGCGTGCCGATGCGGCTGGGCAGCCGCGTGATCGGGGTGCTGACGGCGGCGAACCGCAGCGAGCGCCCCTTCGACCAGGAGGAGGTCGCGCTGCTGGGGTCGCTGGCGGCGCACGCGGCGGTCGCGATCGACAACGCCCGCCTCCTGGAGGAGACGCAGACCGCGTTGGAGGAGCTGAGCGCCGCCAACGAGGTCATCAAGGCGCGCAGCGCGGCCGTCGAGCAGGCGGCGCGCGCGCACGACCGGATGACGGCGGTGGTCGTCCGCGGCGGCGGCGTCGAGGACGTCGGGGCCGTCGTCACCGAACTGCTGGGCGGGACCCTGCACGTCCTGGACGCCGACGGCCGGCACCTGGCCACGACCGGGAAGGACTCGGCGGCCCTGAGCGACGAGGAGCTGTCCGGCGTGATGGCGTCGGCGCACTCAGCGCGCGCGCAGGGACGCACCGTGCGGCGCGGAGACCTGTGGATCGCCTCGGTCACGACCGGCGACGAGATGCTCGGCACCCTGGTGCTGCGCACCGCCGACGAGGTCTCCGGCGCCGACCAGCGCATCCTGGAGCGGGCCGCGCTCGTGACCGCGCTGCTGGTGCTGTTCCAGCGGAGCGTCACCGAGGCGGAGGGCCGCGTCCGGGGCGAGCTGCTCGACGACCTCCTGTCGGACCGGCGGACGGACGCGGACACGCTGGTCGTCCGGGCCCGGCGGGTGAACGTCGACCTGACCGCGCCGCACGTGCTGCTGTGCGCCCGGTACGAGTCGCACGACCACCGGCAGCGCGCCGCGTTCTGGGCGTCGTCGTTCGCGGCGGTCGAGCACGGCCTGGCCGCCGCGCGCGGCGACGAGATCGTCCTGCTGCTGCCGGGCGACCGCGCGGGCGACGCGGCCCGCCGCGTCGCCAAGGAGCTCGGCGCCTCGCTCGGCCGCCCCGCGACCGTCGGC
>NZ_JBEYYT010000297.1:0-11853 GCF_040645715.1 Spirillospora sp. NPDC046719
CCCTGCGCGGCGGCGGTCCCGGCCGCGGACGCGGCACCCGGGACGACCCACGCGGCCAGCGGGAACAGCGCCGCGAGCGCGACGGCGGACGCGGCGAGCGCGCGGACCCCGCGCGACTCCCAGTCCGGCCCGTACGCCTCCCGGGCGGTCCGCTCCAGGTCGTCGACGAACGCGGCGGCGCCCGGCGGGCGGTCGGCGGGGTCCTTCGCCATGCCCCGCGCGACGAGGTCGCGGAGCGGTTCGGGGACGGTCTCGACCGGCACGGGGCCGGTGAGGTGCGCCCGCATCAGCTCGGCGCGGCCGCCGCCGAACGGCCGTTGGCCGCTGACGCACTCGACGAACACGCAGGTCGCGGAGTACACGTCGGACGCGGGCGTGGCGGTGTGCCGGTCCCACTGCTCGGGCGCCATGTAGTACGGGGTGCCGGCGCCGCCCGCCTCCTGCCCGGCGGGGGCCGCGATGCCGAAGTCGACGAGGCGGCTCCGCCCGTCCGCCGGGACGACGACGTTCGCGGGCTTGTAGTCGCGGTGCACGACGCCGAGGGCGTGGGCGGCGGCGAGGCCGAGCAGCGAGCCCTTCAGCACCGACAGCGACGCCTCGGGGCCGAGCGCCCCGTGCCGGGCGAGCAGTTCCTTGAGCGACACCCCGTCGACGGCCTCCATGATGATCGCGGCGCCGTCGGGGCCCTCGACGAGGTGGAAGAGGCGGGCGACGTGCGGGCTCTCGGCCCGCCCCAGCATCCGGGCCTCGTGCCGCAGCCGCTCCCGCTCGGCCTCGCTCGCGGACGCGTTCAGGTACTTGATCGCGACGGGGGTGCCGGACGGCTCGTGCCGGGCGAGCACGACGCGTCCCTGCGCGCCCGCGCCCAGCTCCCGCACCTCGGTGTAGCCCTCGACCCGCCAGCCGCTCATCGCGCGCCTCCCGCCATGATCGCGAAGAACGTACCGAATCGAGCGCGGTGCGGCGAACCGGCGGCTCCGGGCGGGAACGGGCGGCTCCAGGGCGGGAAACGGCGGGAACGTACCGTCAGGCGGCCCGCTCGGCGGACGCGGGGACACCGGCGCGCAGCGCGCTCACGACGGCGCGGATCGCGGGACGGCGCGCGGCCTCCTCCCGCCAGACCGCGTACACGCGGCGGGTCAGCGGCTCGGCGAGCGGCACGATCGCGACGCCCGGCGGCACGTCGCAGCGGCCGAGGCGGGGCAGGATCGCGTTGCCGAGGCCGGCGGCGACGAGCGCGAGCTGCGTCGCGAACTCGTAGGCCATGTGCTCGATGCGGGGCTCGCTGTCGATGGCCCGCAGGGTGCGCAGGAGCCAGTCGCAGCAGATGCTGTCCGGCACGGAGCTGATCCACGGGTCGCCGGCCAGCTCCTTCAGGTCGACGCTGGCGCGGCCGGCCAGCGGGTGCCCGGCGGGCAGCGCCACGTCGGCGACGTCCTCGCAGATGGCGCCCTTGTGCAGGCCCTCGGGCAGCGGGAGCGGCTCGTTGCTCCAGTCCTGGACGACGGCCATGTCGAGGTCGCCGCGCAGGACGAGCGGCATGCTGTGCAGCGGGTCCTCTTCGCGGACCAGGACGTGCAGGTCGGGGTGCTGCGTGCGGAGCGGCGGCAGCGCCTGCGGCATCAGCCCGCGCACAGCGGTGGGGAACGCGGCGATGGTCAGCTGGCCGACGACCGAGCCGCGGTGCGCCTCCAGGTCGGCCTGGGCCTGCTCGACGAGGGACAGGATCCGCTCGGCGTGCCCGACGAGCAGCTCGGCGGCGTCGGTGAGCCGCACGCCGCGGCCGTTGCGCTCGAGCAGCTTCTGCCCGGTCTCCCGCTCCAGCTTGGCGAGCTGCTGGGAGACCGCGGAGGTGGTGACGTGCAGCACGTCGGCGGCGGCGCTGACCGAGCCGTAGGTGGCGACGGAGTGCAGGGCGCGCAGCCGTTCGAGATCGAGCATGTAGCAATTCTAAAACGAGAAGTCGACAGATTCTAGCTTGTCCTAAAACAAGGCCGCGGCGGACGATCGGGGGCATGAGACCGCGCCACGTCCTGCTGGCCACCCTGATCGCCGCGATCTGGGGATTCAACTTCGTCCCGATCAAGGTCGCGCTGGAGGACTTCCCGCCGCTGCTGCTCGCCGCGCTGCGGTTCACCGCCGCCGCGCTGCCCGCGGTGTTCTTCGTGCGGCGCCCGCCGGTCGCGGTCCGCTGGCTGTGGCTGATCGGGATCCCGCTGGGCGTCGGGCAGTTCGCGCTGCTGTTCATCGGCATGCGGCTGGGGATGCCGGCGGGGCTGTCGTCGGTGGTGCTCCAGGTCCAGGCGATCTTCACCGCGCTGTTCGCCGGGGTGCTGCTGCGCGAGCGGCTCGGCGCCCGGCAGATCATCGGGATGGCCGTCGCGTTCGCCGGCGTGGCGCTCCTCGGGGTCGCGCAGGCGGCCGGAAGGTCGGACGGGATCGGAGTGTCGGGCGAGCACAGCGGCAGCCCGGTGGGCGCGTTCCTGCTGTGCATCGGCGGGGCGGCGAGCTGGGGGCTGGCGAACGTCGCGATGCGGCGGATGAACCAGACCGCAGCCGAGCCCGTCGACGCGTTCGGGTTCATGGTCTGGATGTCGCTGGTCCCGCCCGTCCCCCTGTTCGCCCTCTCGCTGATCTTCGAGGGGCCCGGGGCGGTGCCGGACGCGGCGCGCCACCTGTCCGTCGCCGGGGTGGGCTCGCTGGCGTTCATCGCCTACGTCTCCACGCTCGTCGGGTTCGGCGTGTGGGGCTGGCTGATGCGCCGCTACGAGGCCGGCACCGTCGCCATGTACTCGCTGCTCGTCCCGCCGTTCGGGCTGCTGTCCGCCGCGCTGGTCCTCGGCGAGCACGTGGACGGGACGCGCCTCGCCGGGGCGGCGCTCATCATCTGCGGCGTCGCGGCGGGCAGCGTCCGGCTGCGGTCCCGCGCAAGCCGCGCGTCCGGCGCGTCCGGCGCGTCCGGCGGCCCTATCCAGGTGGCTCCGCCGGAGCCCGTCCAGACGAGGTGACACCCATGCACGGAATCCACGCGGCCCTGGTCACGCCGTTCACCCGCGACGGCGAGGTGGACGCCAAGTCCCTCGAACGGCTCGCCGCGCACTGCCTCCGCGACGGCGCCACCGGGCTCGTCGCGCTCGGCACCACCGGCGAGGCCGCGCTGCTGACGGCCGAGGAGCGGCGGACCGTCCTGGAGGTGTGCCGGGCCGTGTCCATCGAGCACGGCGCCCGGCTGATCGTCGGCGCCGGGACGATGGGCACCGCGGACACGATCCGGGAGGCCCGCGAGCACGCGCCGCTCGCCGACGCGCTGCTCGTCGTCGTGCCGTACTACCTGCGGCCGTCCGACGACGGCGTGATCGACCACTTCGCGGCCGTCGGCGCCGCCGTGGACGTCCCGCTCATCGCCTACAACGTCCCGTACCGGACGGGGAAGGCGCTGTCCGGGGAGGCGCTCGTCCGGCTGCTCGGGCTCGACTGCGTCGCCGGGATCAAGCACTGCGCGGGCGCCGTCGACCAGGCCACCCTGGACATGCTGGCGGCGGAGACGGGCAAGGCCGTGCTGTGCGGCGACGACGCCTACGTCTACCCGATGCTGCAGCTCGGCGCGTCCGGTGGCGTCGCCGCGTCCGCGTGCCTGGCGCCGCGGGCCTACGCGGACATGGCGGACGCGGCCCGGCACGGCAACGCCGCCCGGGGGCTGGCGCTGCACAACGCGCTGCTGCCGCTCGCGGGGGCGCTGTTCGCCGAGCCGTCGCCGTCCGTGCTGAAGGCGTGCCTGGCCGAGATCGGCTTGATCGACGACCCCGCGGTCCGCGCGCCCCTGCACGCCCCGCACCCCGAGTCGACCGCCGCCGCGCTCCGCGCCTTCCGCGCCCTCAGTCCACTCAGGCTGCCTTGAGGTGCCTCAGCCGTCACGCGAGCGCGTTACCTGACCGGTGAGGCGAAGCCGAAGGCGAGCCTCACCGGGAAGATCGCGAAGCGATGCCGCGCTCGCCCGATCCCGGTCAGGGGGCGAGCCGCCAGGCGAGCCCCCTGGGCCGGGATCAAGAAGACAGCGCCGCGGCGCGGGCGGCGTGGGGCAGGGCGTCCAGGATGCGGCCGATCGCCTCGTCGTCGTGGGCCGCCGACAGGAACCACACCTCGTACGCCGACGGCGGCAGGTAGACGCCGCGCTCGAGCGCCGCGTGGAAGAACGCCCCGTACGCCTTGACGTCCTGGCGCTGCGCGGCGGCGAAGTCGCCGACCGCGCCGTCCGTGAAGAAGATCGAGAAGAGGTTGCCGGCGTTCTGCAGCGAGTGCGGGACGCCCTCCTTCGCCAGCGCCTCCGACGCGGCCCGCGACACGATCCCGGCGGCCCGGTCGATCGCCGCGTAGACCTCGTCGGTCGCGCCGCGCAGCGTCGCCAGCCCCGCGGCCGTCGCGAGCGGGTTCCCCGACAGGGTGCCCGCCTGGTAGACGGGCCCGGCGGGCGCGAGCCGGTCCATGATCTCGGCGCGGCCGCCGAACGCCGCGGCGGGCAGCCCGCCGCCCATCACCTTCCCGAACGTCACCAGGTCCGCCGCGACGCCCTCGATCCCGTACCAGCCGGACCGCGACGCCCGGAAGCCGGTCAGCACCTCGTCCAGCACCAGCAGCGCGCCGTACCGCTCGCACAGCCGCTTCAGCAGCGCGTTGAAGCCGTTCAGCGGCGGCACCACGCCCATGTTGCACGGCACCGCCTCGGCGATCACGCAGGCGATCTCGTGGCCGTGCTCGTCGAACGCCGTCTCCACCGCCGCGACGTCGTTGTACGGCAGCACGATCGTGTCGGCGGTCGTCGCGCCCGTCACGCCGGGGGTGTCCGGCAGCGCGAACGTCGCCACCCCCGACCCGGCCGCGGCCAGCAGCGAGTCGACGTGCCCGTGGTAGCAGCCCGCGAACTTGACGATCTTCGGGCGGGAGGTGAAGCCGCGCGCCAGCCGGATCGCCGACATCGTCGCCTCGGTCCCCGAGTTGACCAGCCGGACCTTCTCCACCGGCGCCCGCGCGACGATCTCCTCGGCCAGCTCGACCTCGCCGGGCGTCGGCGCCCCGTAGGACGTGCCGCGGCCCGCCGCCTCCCGCACCGCCGCGACCACGTCCGGGTGCGCGTGCCCGAGGATCATCGGGCCCCACGAGCAGATCAGGTCGACGTACTCGTTGCCGTCGGCGTCGGTCAGGTAGGGGCCGCGCGCCGAGGCGATGAAGCGCGGCGTCCCGCCGACCGCGCCGAAGGCGCGGACCGGTGAGTTCACGCCGCCGGGGACGAGCCCTTCGGCGCGCTCGAACAACTGCTGGGAGCGATCGGTGACAGTCACGTTTCCAGTCTCTCAGTTGCAGTTCGGCGACTGCGCTTGACCTCGCCGGGTACGGGCCGATATTCCACCAAGTACGACATCGGCGCCCGTTCGGGAGGCGCCCCTTATCTTCACCGGCGTCCGCCGTATCGGAGGGATGGCTTTCAACGTGGTTGACGGCTGGACGGTCCCGGGCTTCACCCAAGAGCGGGAACTGGGCGACGGCGCCGCGGGCCGGGTGGTGCTGGCGGTCGACGACATGACCAGCACGAAGGTCGTGATCAAATACCTCGCCGGCGGCTTGCGCGCCGACGAGGCCTTCATGGCGCGGTTCCGTGCGTCCGCGCGCACACTGTCCCAGCTCGAGGACCCGAACGTCGCCGATCTCTACGACTTCGTCGAGGCCCCCGAGGGCGCCGCCGTCGTCATGCAGTACGTCGACGGGGTCGGGCTGCGCCGGGTGCTGGCCGCACAGGGCCCCACGGGCCCGCTGGCGGCCCTGTCGCTGCTCGGCGGGACCCTGCTGGGGCTCGCCGCCGCGCACGCCCTGGAGGTGGTCCACGGCGCCGTACGGCCGTCCGCGGTCCTCGTCGACGGCGAAGGCAACGCGCGCCTCACCGACTTCGCGACCGCCGCGCCCGGCACCGAGGCGCAGCTCGCGCCCGCCTACGCGGCGCCGGAGCTGTGGGACGGGGCGGCCGCCAGCGTCGCCACCGACCTGTACGCGGCGACGGCGATCTTCTTCGAGTGCCTCACCGGGCATCCGCCGTACGCCGGGCGCAACATGGCGCGGCTGCACCGCGAGGCGCCGATCCCGGCCGAGGAGGTGCCCGGCCCGCTGCGCGAGCTGATCGGCCACGGCCTCGCGAAGGATCCGGAGACGCGGCCGAAGTCCGCGGCCGACTACCTCGGCGCGCTCGAAGAGGCCGCCGTGGCGGCGTACGGGCCGTCGTGGGAGGCGCAGGGCCGCGGCCGGCTCACCGAGCTCGCCGCGCAGGCCGCGATGCAGCCCGAGCCGGCCAAGCCCAAGGCGTCCCGCAGCACCGGCCGCAACCAGGTCATCGCCACCGGGCAGACCGCCGCGCGCGGCAACGGCAACCGCCGGATCGCGGCCGCCATCGCGGCGGTCGTCGTCGCCGGCGCGGTCGCGGGCGGCTTCGTCTTCATGAAGTCCGGCGAGGGCGACGCCACGCCGCCGACCCCGTCGCCCGCGCAGAGCAGCACGCCCCAGCCGTCGCTGCCGCCCGGTGGCGTCGCCCCGGCGCCGCTCGCGGCGCGCATCGTCCAGGCCACCGACCAGGCGCCCGGCGCACGGTTCAGCTTCCGCCGCACCGGCTGCTGCGGCGCGCCCAGCGTCGCGCAGGGCACCTTCGGCCTGGTCCAGGGGACGGAGCCGTCGTACTCGATGACGCTGTCGGGGTCCGCCAAGACGCGCAAGCGGGCGCAGGCCGTGCTGGTCGGCGACCGGGTGTTCCTGCGGGCGGGCAAGAAGTGGCGGCCCTCCCCCGTCGGCGGTCGCGGCTACCCGGGGCTGGCCGAGCAGGTGCGGCGCGGCAGCTCGGTGTCCGCGGTGACGACGCTGCTCAACGCCGCCTCGACGCTGAGCGAGTCCGGTGGGGTGTACAAGGGCGAGGCGCCCGTCGCCAAGCTCGCTCAGGCGCCCGGATCGGGCGCGCTGTACACGGAGATGGCACGCGCCACGGGCGTCCAGCAGATCAGCTTCGCGCTCAAGCTGGACGGCTCGTCCCGCCCGGTGAAGCTGTGGCTGCGGGCCGGGCCGGCGAAGGGCCGCAACCAGATCGTCACGACGTCGTACTCCGCCTGGGGCCGCAAGGCGATCAAGGCGCCGCGCTGACCGCGGACCGGACCGGTCCTCCCCGATCGCGGGCGGGGGCCGGTCCGCTCTGACGGCGGGCCGGAACCGGCCCGCCCGGTCCGGTCACTCGCAGCTGTCGGCGAGGACCTCCAGGAGCCGCAGCGGGTCGGGCAGCGGCTCGTCCCGCGGCGGCCGCACCCAGGCCGCCTCCTTGCCGGACGCCAGCACCGACGGCGGCGCCACCACGTAGCTGTCGCGGCAGTGCCACCGCATCCCGGGCGTCTCGGCCACGGTCTCCGGCGAGGTGTCGAGGTGGCACGACCACCACTCGTCCTCGTCGGCGGGGGCGCCGCGGGTGGCGACGAAGAACAGGTACCGCTCGTCGCCGAGGTTCGCGACGGGCCCGACCGGCAGGTCCTCGCGGGCGATCCGGCCGAGGGCCGCGGCGCCGGCGGCGGCGGGGACGTCGAACACGTCGAAGACCCGGCCCGTCGGCAGGATGATGTTGGACTCCGGGCGCTGCGTCCACCAGCGCCGGATCCGGTCCGGGTCGGCCGACGCCTGGTGCGCCCACGCCGCCGACACCGGATGCGCCGCCGGGTCCGGACAGCCGATCCGGTCGCACGAGCAGGACCGGTCGCCGGCGGCGGGCGGATGCGCCCCCGGAAAGCAGGGCCAGCCCATCGCGGCGTACTGCAGGGCGGCCGAGGCCATCCGGTCGCGTGCCGCCCGTTGCCGCCTGTTCCCCGAGACCGCCAGCATCTCCGCCCCCCAATACCCAAGGTCGAACGTGGGTTCTTGATAGACGATGATGCCCGCGCGCCGCCGCGCCAGACACGGCGCCCCTGCCAAAACGACCCTAAGTAACTACCCGCCCATGATCATTGGAGCTTTCCCCCGGGTCACCGGAGCTTCTTGGCGACCTCCGTGGCCCAGTAGGTCAGGGTGAGGTCGGCGCCCGCGCGGCGGATCGAGAGCAGCGACTCCATGATGATGCGGTCGCGGTCGATCCAGCCCTTCTCGGCGGCGGCCTCGATCATCGCGTACTCGCCGCTGACCTGGTACGCGACGACGGGGACGTCCACGGCGTCGCGGACCCGCCGGACGATGTCGAGGTAGGGGCCCGCGGGCTTCACCATCACCATGTCGGCGCCCTCGTCGAGGTCGAGGAACACCTCGCGGAGCGACTCGTCGGCGTTGGCCGGGTCCTGCTGGTGGGTGGAGCGGTCGCCGAACTGGGGGGCGCACTCGGCCGCGTCGCGGAACGGGCCGTAGTAGGCGGAGGAGTACTTCACCGAGTACCCCAGGATCGCGACGTCGCTGTACCCGGCCTTGTCGAGGGCCCCGCGGATCACGCCGACCTGGCCGTCCATCATCCCGGACGGGCCGACCACCTGGGCCCCGGCGGCGGCCTGCGCGACGGCGATGGACGCGTACCGCTCCAGCGTCGCGTCGTTGTCGATCTCGCCGCCGGCGGTGAGGATGCCGCAGTGGCCGTGGTCGGTGTACTCGTCCAGGCACAGGTCCGTCATCACCACGGCGGCGTCGCCGAGGTCGGACTTCAGGTCGCGCAGGGCCAGCTGGACGATCCCGGCGGGGTCGTCGGCGCCCGAGCCGGCGCCGTCCTTGACCGCCGGGATGCCGAACAGGATGAGGCCGCCGACGCCGGCCTCCGCCGCCTCGTGCGCGGCCTTGCGCAGGCTGTCGCGCGTGTGCTGCACGACGCCCGGCATCGACGCGACCGGCTGCGGCTCGGAGATGCCCTCCTTGACGAACATCGGCAGCACCAGATCGGCGGGCGCGAGCCTGGTCTCGGCGACCATCCGGCGCAGCGCGGGCGTGCGGCGCAGCCGCCGCGGCCGGGCGACGGGGAACTGAGCAGACATGATCCTTCTTTCCCGGTGCCCGGCGCGGCCGCGCCGGGCCCGGTCGGCGGGCTCCTACTTGCGGCGCCGGGCTCCCCGGCGCATCTGGCTGGGCTTGCGCAGCGGGTCGCCGGCCTCGATCTGGGCCGCCCGCCGCTTCGCACCGTACTCCGCGAGCGCCTCCGCGAGCGCCGACACCGACGGCTTCGGCGCCATCACGTCGACGCGCAGCCCGTACTCCTCGGCGGTCTTGGCGGTCTGCGGGCCGATCACCGCGATCACCGTCACGTTGTGCGGCTTGCCGGCGATGCCGATCAGGTTCTTCACCGTGGACGACGAGGTGAACAGCACCGCGTCGAACCCGCCGCCCTTGATCGCCTCGCGGATCGGGGCGGGCGGCGGCGCGGCCCGGACCGTCCGGTAGGCGGTGACGTCCTCGCACTCCCAGCCGAGCTCGGTGAGCTTGGCGATGAGGGTGTCGGTGGCGATGTCGGCGCGCGGCAGCAGGACCCGGTTGATCGGGTCGAGGTCCTCGTCGTAGGGCGGCCACACCTCGGCGAGGCCCTCGCTGGACTGCTGCCCGGACGGGGTCAGGTCGGGGTGGATGCCGAACTCGACGAGCGCGGCGGCGGTCTGCTCGCCGACGGCGGCGACCTTCAGCCCGGCGAACGCGCGGGCGTCCAGCCCGTAGGCGACGAACTTCTCCCGGACGGCCTTGACCGCGTTGGTGGAGGTGAACACCACCCACTCGTAGCGCCCGGTGACGAGGCCCTTGACGGCCCGGTCCATCTGCTGCGGGGTGCGCGGCGGCTCGACGGAGATCGTCGGGACCTCGTCGGGGACGGCGCCGTACCCGCGGAGCTGGTCCGACAGCGACGCGGCCTGCTCCTTGGTGCGCGGCACCAGCACCCGCCAGCCGAACAGCGCCTTGGTCTCGAACCAGGACAGCTGGTCGCGCCAGCCGACCACGTCCCCCACGATGATCATCGCGGGGGCCTCCATGCCCTTGGTGTCGGACGCCAGCTTCTGCAGCGTGGAGACCACGGTCTCCTGCTCGGTGGTGGTGCCGAGGCTGGTCATGGCAGCGGGCGTCGAGTCGGGGCGGCCGGCCGCGACCAGGCCCTTGGCGACCTCGGCGACGGCGCCCTCCGCGCCGAAGATCACGAGGGTGGCGTCGGACCCGGCGAACTCCTCCCAGTCGACGCCGCCGTCGGAGGCGTCGACGAACCGGAACTCGCGGTGCTCGGGGTCGGTCAGCGGGATGCCCGCGTAGGCGGGCACGCCGGTCACGGCGGACACGCCGGGGACGACCTCGAACGGCACCCCGGCCTTGTGCAGCGCGGCGCCCTCCTTGGCCAGCCCGCAGACGACGCCGGGGTCGCCGTGGAACAGCCGGACGACGCGGCGGCCCGCCTTGGCGGCGCGCGACGCGAGCTTCACCGGGTCGCCCTCGGCGGTGTCGAGGATCTCCACGTCCGGGCGGCAGTGCGCGAGGATGTCGGCGGGGCAGTACGCGCGGCTGACCACGACGGTGTCGGCGCGCTCCAGCTCGGCGGCGGCGCGCAGCGTCAGCAGGCCCGGGTCGCCCGGGCCCATCCCGACGATCGCGACCGTGCCGGGGTCGGCGGTGCGGCTCGGCCTCCCCGCCGTGGTCGATCCGGCCGCGGTCGATCCGGCGGCGCCCGGGCCGGCGGCCCCCGGGCGGGCGGGGCTCTGGCTAGCGGGGCTCAATCGCGCTCCCCCATCAACTGGTCGGCCCCCTGCGCGAGCAGCCGGTGCGCGAGATCGCGCCCCAGCCTCTCGGCGTCGTCCGGGTGGCCGCTTGCGGACAGCCTCATCTGCCGGCTCCCGTCGTACGCGGCGACGGTCGCGGTCAGATGCAGCTCTTCTTCTACTTCGGCAGCGTATGTTCCCACGGGCGCGGAGCAACCGCCCTCCAGGACGGCGAGCACCGTCCGCTCCGCGGTGACGCAGGCCCTGGTCATCGGATCGTCGACCGTTCCAAGCAGCGCGCGGAGGTCGTCCCTCCCGGCGGGGCATTCGAGCGCGAGCGCGCCCTGCCCGGGCGCCGGCAGCATCTGGTCGGGGTCGAAGACCTCGGCGACCGCGTCCAGCCGGCCGATCCGGCGCAGCCCCGCGTGCGCGAGCACCACCGCGTCCAGCTCCCCGTCGGCGACCTTGCGCAGCCGGGTGTCGGCGTTGCCGCGGATCGCCACGACGTCCAGGTCCGGGCGCATCGCGCGCAGCTGCGCGACGCGGCGCGGCGACCCGGTGCCGACGCGGGCGCCGCGCGGCAGGTCCGCCAGCTTGCAGGGGCCGCACAGGGCGTCGCGCGGGTCGTCGCGGACGGGCGTCGCGGCGAGCGCGATCCCCTCCGCGGGCCCGGTCGGCAGGTCCTTCAGCGAGTGCACGGCGAAGTCCACCTCACCGGCCAGCAGCCTGTCGCGAAGCGCGTTGACGAAGACACCGGTCCCGCCGATCTGGGCGAGCAGCGCCTTGGAGACATCACCTTCGGTGGTTACCCCGACGAGCTCCACGGCATGCCCGGTCCGCTCCGTCAATGCGTCCGCGACCAGCCGCGACTGCGTCATCGCCATCAGGCTCTTGCGGGTGCCGAGCCGCAGCGGGCCCCTGTCCGCGGTACTCAATGCGCTGCTCCACTCACTGCTCGGCTCCGACCGTAGGACGGGCGGCCCGCTCCACGGCCCCCGCGTTCACGACTGTTCTCCTTCGCGCGGCGCGACGCCGCGGGCGCTGACCGCCCGGACGCTCGCGGCCTGCGCGTTCACGGTGCCGGCGTCGACCGCGTCCGCCGCGGCGTCCGCGGGCGCGCCGCTCACGCAGTCGGCCTCGGCGC
>NZ_JBEYYT010000298.1:0-7182 GCF_040645715.1 Spirillospora sp. NPDC046719
CGCCGCGCTCGCCCTCGTCGGCGCCGCCCGCCGCCTGAAGATCCACGCCAAGGCCCGCGAGGTCCGCGGCGTCGACCGGGTCGTCGTCCGCGACGGCGACGCGATCAGCGCGCTGCTCACCCGGCTCGGCGCGCACGGCGCCGTGCTCGCCTGGGAGGAGCGCCGGATGCGCCGCGAGGTCCGCGCCACCGCCAACCGGCTCGCCAACTTCGACGACGCCAACCTGCGCCGCTCCGCCCGCGCCGCCGTCGCCGCCGGCGCCCGCGTCGCCCGCGCCCTGGAGATCCTCGGCGACGACGCCCCCGAGCACCTCGTCAACGCGGGCCGCCTCCGCCTGGAGCACAAGCAGGCGTCCCTGGAGGAGCTCGGCCAGCTCGCCGACCCGCCCCTCACCAAGGACGCCATCGCCGGCCGTATAAGGCGCCTGCTCGCCATGGCCGACAAGCGCGCCGGCGACCAGGGCATCCCCGGCACCGAGGCCAACCTCACGGCCGACATGCTGGCGCCGTAGGCCGCCCAGGGGGCAGCGCGGAGGCGGTGTCAGCGGAGGCGGCGGAGCGTGCCGTCCGGGGCCGTCTCGAAGACGAGGGCGTGACGGGAGAACGCCGCCTCGACGTGGACGCCGCCGCCTGGCAGGGAGCGGATCCGGACGCTCGGGCATTCCATGCCGCGGACGGGGGCGATGAGCGTCAGCATCCGGACGTGCGGTCCCTGCGCGGGGAGCGAGACGACCGGCGCTGGGACCATCGTGCGCTCGGCCGGGGCGATCCAGCCCTGCGGCGGGCTCAGGGAGCCCCGGACCACCCGCGCGGGCCGCACCGCCGTGCCCGGCAGCGGGATCCGCAGGAAGTGCACGCGGAGCCGCCCTGCGGCGGCCACGGCGCCCGCCCCGTCCGGGACGGCGGTGAACGCGGCGGGCAGGTGCCAGAGCTGCTCGACGGGGTGGCCCGCGGCCGGGTCCGGCGCGGTGGAGTCCACGGAGTCCAGCACCACCAGCGCGTCGGGGTCGGACGCGGCGAGGACCGAGCGGGTCCGGGACGTCCCGGTGAAGGCGGTGTCGGTGAGCCGGAACGTGTCGGCGCCGTGCCGGAAGCGGGGCCCGGTCAGCGCCGTCGCGGCGTCCTCGCGGAACGGCGCGCCGCGCACCACGAGCGTGCTGTGCGCCTCGGGGGAGGCCAGCCACGCGCGCCAGGGCTTGTCGCTGTAGCCGATGTGGCCGCTCGGGACGAGAATGTCCTGGCCGAGCGCGTGGAAGGTCAGCTCCATGTGGTCGTCCTGCCCGTGCGCGTACCGGCCGGGACCGAACCGCGCCGTGTAGGACATCTCGTCGGCATAGGCGCGGCTCCGGCCGCCCCACCCGGAGCGGCCCATCACGTATCCGGCCCTGTAGACGCGCGCCCGATCGGCGGGCGGCGTGCCCTTCCTGCCCTGCGTCGCGACGTACGCCAGCGGGCCGTCGCGTGAGGAGCCGAGGGTGGCTGCCTTGCCCGCGAAGGATTCGCCGATCTGCAGCAGGTCGCCGCCGGGGGTGGTCTGGAAGGCGATGAACTCGTCCAGCAGCGCGAGCCGGCGGCCGATCTCCGGCGGCGCGGGCCGGCCGCATGCGCGCATCACCCGGAGGGCCAGCCGCCACCTGCTCCGGTTGTAGACGGCGTAGTGCGCGGACTGCTCGTTGCCGGCGCCGTCCGCGTCGACGGCCGGGAGCGCGCCGCCGGGCGGGTCGAGAATCGCGCCGAGGAGCCGGTTCCGGCCGAGGGCGGCGAGGTCGTCGCGGCCGATGGCGCAGCCCGCCGCCATGAGGATCATCGACTCGTCGGTGCCGTGGTTCCAGGGTCCGGAGTAGTGCGCGGGACGGGCGAGCCACCGCGCGTGCTCGGCGATCGCGTCGTCCAGCCAAGGGCCGGTCGCGTACTCGCGCAGGCAGACGAGGGTGGCGAGGCGGAACTTGGTGGCCTCGGCGATCGCCTGCCGGCGGTCCGCGCGGAACCGTCCGGGGCGGTCGTTGGCGGCGAGCCAGTCCCGCGCGATGCCCGTCGCGGTGTCGAGGGCGGCGCGGTCTCCTGTCCGCGTGTAGGCGCCGATGAGGCCGCCGAGCCATTCGAGGGAGTGGAACCAGAGCTGCCAGGTCCGGTCGCCGTAGGGGTCGAGGCTCCAGTCGACGCGGGTGCCGGCGGCGACGCGGACGGGAGCGGCGCCGGGGACCCGGAACCGGCCCGCGCGGACCTCCGCCGCCGGGTTCAGCGTGTTCAGGCCGTTGTACCCGATGCACATCCCTTTGTACGGCGCCGTCCGCGCCGCCGCGGGCTTGCGCGCCGCCGGCGCGGCGGGGCCGCCCGGCGCGGACGTGAGCCCGCAGCAGGCGAGCAGCGGCAGCATGAGGGCGGTGCTTCCCGCGCCGCACAGTCTCCCCCGAGATGTGAGCACGTCCCAGAGATACCCAGGGGTGCTCTCCGGTCGACGCCGCTCCGTGAAGGGTGCGTGAACGTCCGGCGACGGAACGGAACAGGGACCGTCCACCCGCCGGGCGGCGACCGCGCCGGGGTTCAGGTCTTGCGGAGGTCGCCTCTGAGGATGCGGTGGATCAGGTCGTCGCGGAGCTGGCCGTAGCCGGTCTCGGCCCAGACGCTGCGGGCCGGGTCGGCCTCGAAGTAGGGGACGTCCCTGCCGTCGCGGCGGTCCATGAGCATGTCGGGGGTCTCGCGGGCGCGGGCGGCGCGCGCGCAGGCGCGGCACGCGTGCACGTGGAGGCGGCGGCGGGAGCCGAGCGGCCGCCAGTCGATCTCGGCGGGGCCGTCGCCGTGCAGCGGGTTGAAGAAGCACAGCGGGCTCGGCGGCACCTCGGGCTTCCCGTTGGCGAGCGCGCGGGCGGAGGCGAGGGCGTCGCGGCCCTGGTCGAGCAGGACGAGCACGCCGGCGAGGTCCGGGACGCCCCTGGCCTCGTCGAGGGTCTTCGCCGCGGCCTGGTAGGCGTCGAGGGCCCGGGTCATGAGGGCCCCGGCGCGCTCGCCGCCGGGCGCCGTCGCGCCGTCCAGCAGCTCGCCGAAGGCGATGACCTCGCGGGACGCCTGCTCGCGCAGCTGGTCCTCGCTCGCCTTGCCGGCGGTGGCGAACACGGTGCGCGGCAGCAGCAGGCCCTCGCCGGCGGCGCGGCGGACGGCCGCCATGCGGCGGCGCCGCCACAGCAGGACGCCCGCGACGGCGGCGACCGCGACGCCGGCGCCGCCCGCGGCGAGCGGCAGCGCGAGGCCGGTGCCGCCGTCGTCCTTCTTCGGCTTGGGGGCGGACGACTTCAGGTGCGCCTGGTACCTGCGGTCGATCTCCGCGGACTCCTGCTTGTAGACCTTCGTCGCGGTGCCGGAGGCGACCAGGTCGGTGAAGCGGGTGAGGCGCGCCGCGAGGGAGGCGCCGTCCAGCGAGTCGTCCCAGTTCACGGCCCAGGCGGCGTCGTCGGCGGCGTGGTCGCCGCCCCACTCGTGCCCCATCAGCTCGTCGGTGGACTCGTGGAAGGTGACGAAGATCCCGTCCCGGCCGAGGCGGCTGTGCACGACGGTCGCGAGCTGCTTGTCGTCGTTCCAGGTGCCGCCCTGGACCAGCGGCACGAGGACGATGTAGGTCGGCACCGGCATCTTCTTCAGCCGGGCGGCCAGGCGCCGCCGGTCCGCGGCGGGCAGCGCCGACGCGTACGACGGGTCGACGTAGATCGGGGAGCGGCGCAGCGCGGCGGCGATGCGCGCGCCGGGGGAGGGCTTACTCGACACCGAGGTACTCCATCACGCGTTTGACGAGGTCGTTTCCGCGGGACCCCCACGCCGCGTCCCGCCACACCCCGGGCACCGCGTAGTGCGGCGCGAGGCCGTCCGGGCCCTGGACGCGCAGGACCCGGTCCGCGGCCTCCTTGCCGGACGCGCTGAAGCAGGCCCCGCACAGCGGCTGCCGGCGGGGCTTGCCGCCGCCGGGATCCCCGGGCAGCGGGACGGTCTTGCGGCGGGTGGAGTCGCCGTGCAGGGGGTTCAGGAAGCACGGCGGCGGAGGGGCGGTCATCTGCCCGGCGAGCGCGCGCCGCCCCTGCCGGGCCAGGACGATCACGCCGACGAGGTCGAGGGCGTGCCCGGGGTCCTCGTGGACGTCGTCGTAGAGGATCTGCGCGGCGTCGAACGCGGCGAGGGCGAAGGCGCGGCCCCGGTTGCCGGACGCGTCGGGCAGCCGGTCGCGCAGCCGGTCCAGTTCGGCGGACGCGGTGCGCCGCAGCCACCGGTCCGAGGGCTTGGCCGGCGCGCCGGGATGCTCCTCGGCCTGCTCCGTCAGGCCCGCGACGGCGCTCCGGGTCCCGCCGCGGCGGATCCATCGGCGGCCGGCGGCGGCCGTGCCGATCCCCGCCCAGTACAGCGCGACCGCCGACAGCGGGCCGACGATGAAGAACCCCCGCAGGAAGTGGCTCTTCACCGCGGGCTCGTCGGGCACCAGGGGGTGATCGTCCTCCTGCCCGAACGGGACCGGGGGGCTGAGGAGCGCGGGCGACGAGGTGGGCGGCGCTGCGGGCGCGGCGGCCCAGGCGTCCACCCGCTTGATCAGCCGGTCGGCGAGGCCGCCGAACGGGCGGTGGATGTCGGGCGGCTCGTAGTCGGGGAGGTCGTCCTGCGCCACGACGTCCAGGTCGATCTCGCGCGGCACGTTCCAACCCTGGCCGAGCATGTAGCCGTCGCCGTCGACCATCAGGTAGAGGCCGTCGCGGTGCGTGACGCCGTGCAGGGCGGACAGGAAGGCGTCGTCCTTGCCCTGCGACTCCGATTCGGTCGGGTTGGGGGCCACGACGACCAGGATCGGCACCCTGATCCGCCCGGCGGCGGCGCGGATCGCCGTGCCGACGCGGGCGCGGTCGGCGGCGCCGAGCGCGAAGTCCACGTCCGGGTCGACGAAGAGCGGGTCCTTGGCGAGCGCGGCGGCGACCCGGTCGAGGCGGTGGCCCGAGTAGCGGGGGTCGGGGGCCGCCGAGGCGGTGGCCGGCCACATCGCGAGGGCGGCCGCCGTGACGGCGAGGACGCCGCGCCTCATCGCTTCCCTCCCCGCCCGGCGGGCCGCTTCCGCTTCCCGCGGACCTGTGCGCTCCGGCCCCCTGGACCGCTGAGCGCCGGCCGCCTGCCGCGCCGTACTCGGCGGCCTACCAGCAGGCCCAGGACGATCAGCCCGCCGAGCCCGGCACCGACGCCGAGCGCGGTGCGGTTCTCGACGGCGGCCCGGTGGTTGCCGCGGTCGTAGGCGTCCAGCTCCCGCCGCGTCGCGGACTCGGGCCTCGGCGACGGGTGCAAAGCGCGCTCCCTCGCCCGGCCGGACAGGGCGATCTCCACGAACCGGTCGAGGACGCTCAGCAGGCCCGCCTCGTAGGGCAGTTCCGACGTCGCGGCCTCGTAGGCGTGCTCGACGTCGATCCGGCGCGTCCCGCCGAACTGCTGCACGTCGCCGAGGCCGCCGCTCGGATCGACGACGAGGTAGACGCCGTCCTTGCCGAGCCGGTCGTGGAGCACGGGCACCATCGCCTCCAGATCGGACGGGGCGTCCGTGTCGTCGTCGCGGTGCCGGGCGGGCAGCGTCACCACGACGTAGACGGGCACGCCGAGCCTCCCGACCAGCGCCTTGATCTTCCCGGCGGTGCCGGGCGGCAGGAGCCGGGGCACCTGGTCGGTGACGTAGACGGGGTCGCGCTCGAGCGCGGCGGTGATCGCGCCGATCCGCGTCTGCACCACGGGCGATTTCGCCGGACGGACGGGTCCGGCCCACGCAGGCGCGGCGGTGCAGCAGGCGAGCAAACCGCCGATTACAAGGACGAACCACCCGCGCCGCATGGCGGGAGTCTACTGATGATCGTCCGGCCGGGAGGGGCGGCGGCGGTCCGGCGGACCGTCCCCCGGACGGGGGAGGACGGGTCACCCGCGAATCCACCGCCGCCGGTGTCGGGCTACCCGCGGGTCATTGGATAGGGTCGAGTGCGGGGAAGACCCCGGTAGACAGCAGTTGACAGCCTGGTGACACCGGGCGACACGACGTACGAGGAGAGCCGTTCCGTGACCATCCGAGTAGGCATCAACGGGTTCGGCCGGATCGGCCGCAACTTCTACCGCGCCGTCAAGGCGAGCGGAGCCGACATCGAGATCGTGGCGGTCAACGACCTGACCGACAACGCCACGCTCGCCCAGCTGCTCAAGTACGACAGCATCCTCGGCCGCTTCCCCGAGGACGTGCGCGCCACCGCGGACGAGATCGTCGTCGGCGGCAAGGCGATCAAGGCGTTCGAGGAGCGCGACCCCGCGAACCTCAAGTGGAGCGACGTCGGCGCCGACATCGTGGTGGAGTCCACCGGCTTCTTCACCGACGCCACCAAGGCGAAGGTGCACGCCGACAACGGCGCCAAGAAGGTCATCATCTCGGCCCCGGCCAAGAACGAGGACCTCACCGTCGTGCTGGGCGTGAACGAGGACAAGTACGACCCGGCGAACCACACCGTGATCTCCAACGCGTCCTGCACCACCAACTGCCTGGCCCCGCTGGCGAAGGTGCTGCACGACAACTTCGTCATCGAGAAGGGCCTGATGACGACGATCCACGCCTACACCCAGGACCAGAACCTGCAGGACGCGCCGCACAAGGATCTGCGCCGCGCCCGCGCCGCCGCGCTGAACGTGGTGCCGACCTCCACCGGCGCCGCCAAGGCCATCGGCCTGGTGCTGCCCGAGCTGAACGGCAAGCTCGACGGCTACGCGCTGCGCGTCCCGGTGCCGACCGGCTCGGCCACCGACCTCACCGCGACCCTGTCCCGTGAGGTCACCGCGGAGGAGGTCAACGAGGCGTTCAAGAAGGCCGCCGAGGAGGGCCCGCTGAAGGGCTACCTCACCTACACCGACGACCCGATCGTCTCCAGCGACATCGTCACCGACCCGTCGTCCTGCATCTTCGACTCCGGGCTGACCAAGGTCATCGGCGACCAGGTCAAGGTCGTCGGCTGGTACGACAACGAGTGGGGCTACTCCAACCGCCTCGTCGACCTCGTCAAGCTCGTCGGCTCGCAGCTCTGACCGCGACGAGAGTCCCGTCCCCGCCGTGGGGGGGGGCGGGGGGGGGGACAGCCCCCCCCCCCCCCAGCCCGCGGGGTGGGGCGGGGGGGGGGGGGGGAATAGGGGGGCGGCGGCG
>NZ_JBEYYT010000298.1:7192-11850 GCF_040645715.1 Spirillospora sp. NPDC046719
CCGCGCCGTGCGCGCGGCCACGGCGGGGCCGTATCCGGAAGGACACCGCATCCCGATGCGCACCATTGACGATCTGGACGTCGCCGGCCGGAAGGTGCTGGTCCGCGCGGACCTGAACGTCCCGCTGCAGGACGGCAGGATCACCGACGACGGGCGGATCCGGGCGAGCCTGCCCACGATCGAGACGCTGCTGGCCAAGGGCGCCAAGGTCATCGTCTGCGCCCATCTCGGCCGCCCGAAGGGCGAGGTCAAGCCCGAGTTCTCGCTCGCGCCCGTCGCGGGCCGGCTCGGCGAGCTGCTCGGCATCCGCGTGGTGTTCGCCGACGACGTGGTCGGCGCGTCCGCGCACGCCGCGGTCGGCGGGCTCGGCGACGGCGACGTGGCCCTGCTGGAGAACCTGCGCTTCGAACCGGGCGAGACCAGCAAGGACGACGCCGAGCGCGGCGCGTTCGCCGACAAGCTGGCCGCCCTCGCCGACGTCTACGTCGGCGACGGGTTCGGCGCCGTGCACCGCAAGCACGCGAGCGTCTACGACGTGCCGAAGCGGCTCCCGCACGCCGCCGGCGACCTGATCGCCACCGAGGTCTCGGTGCTGGAGAAGCTCACCGAGCGGGTCGAGCGGCCCTACGCGGTGGTGCTCGGCGGCTCCAAGGTCTCCGACAAGCTCGGCGTGATCGACAACCTGCTCGGCAAGGCCGACCGCATCCTGATCGGCGGCGGCATGGTCTTCACCTTCCTCAAGGCGCAGGGCCACGAGGTCGGCAAGAGCCTCCTCGAGGAGGACCAGCTCGACACGGTCCGCGAGTACCTGCGGCGCGCCGAGGAGACCGGCGTGGAGTTCGTGCTGCCGGTGGACGTCGTCGCCGCGACCGCGTTCGCCGCGGACGCCGACCACGACGTGGTCGCCGCCGACGCGATCCCCGCCGACCGGCTCGGCCTGGACATCGGCCCCGAGTCCGGCAAGCTGTTCGCCGCGCGCCTCGCCGGCGCGAAGACGGTGTTCTGGAACGGCCCGATGGGCGTGTTCGAGATGGAGCCCTACTCGCACGGCACCCGCGCCGTCGCGCAGGGCCTGATCGACTCGGGCGCGTTCACCGTGGTCGGCGGCGGCGACTCCGCCGCGGCCGTCCGGCAGCTCGGCTTCGACGAGGCCGCCTTCTCGCACATCTCGACCGGTGGCGGCGCGAGCCTCGAATACCTCGAGGGCAAGACGCTGCCGGGCCTGCAGGCTCTGGAGGACTGACCGATGGCCGCCGCGACCCCTTCCCGCAAGCCCCTGATGGCGGGCAACTGGAAGATGAACAAGAACCACCTGGACGCGCTGCTGCTCGTCCAGAAGATGGCGTTCGCGCTGAAGGAGCCCGACTTCGAGGCCGTCGACGTCGTCGTGTGCCCGCCGTTCACCGACCTGCGCACGGTCCAGACGGTGATCGCGGCGGACAACTACGCGATCCAGTACGGCGCCCAGGACGTCTCGCAGCACGCGTCGGGTGCCTACACCGGCGAGATCGCCGCGTCGATGCTGGCGAAGCTGGGCTGCTCCTACGTGATCGTGGGGCACTCCGAGCGGCGCGAGTACCACGCGGAGGACGACGCGCTCGTCAACGCCAAGGCCAAGGCGGTCCTCGGCGCGGAGATGACCCCGATCGTCTGCGTGGGCGAGGGCCTGGAGGTGCGCAAGTCCGGCGGGCACGTCGCGCACGTCCTCGCGCAGCTGGACGGGGCGCTGGAGAAGATCCCCGCCGAGCAGGTGCGGGGCACGGTGATCGCCTACGAGCCGGTCTGGGCGATCGGCACCGGCGAGGTCGCCACCCCGCAGGACGCGCAGGAGGTCTGCGCGGCGATCCGTACCCGGCTCGCCGAGCTGTACGACGGCGGGGTGGCCGACCAGGTGCGTATCCTGTACGGCGGCTCGGTGAAGGGCGACAACATCGCCAGGCTGATGGCGCAGGCCGACGTGGACGGCGCGTTGGTCGGTGGTGCCAGCCTCGACCCGGGCGAGTTCGTCAAGATCTGCCGGTACCGGGATCTCCCGGCCTGATCAAAACTGATCAATTCCGCGTGACATGGGGGTTCTTGCCGAACCAGCCGGTAGTTCGTCGTACCCTTCGTAGCTGACGGGTAAACCGCCCGGCTCGATCCTCCGTCCCTACAGACGAGGCCCCGCACCGCGGGGCCGGCCAGAGAAGGCGCTGAAGAACTGTGATCATCGCAACGTCCATCGTGCTCATCGTCACGAGCCTGCTGATGGTGGTCCTCGTCCTGATGCACAAGGGCAAGGGCGGGGGACTGTCCGACATGTTCGGCGGCGGCATCTCGTCGTCGCTCGGCGGCTCGTCGGTGGTGGAGCGCAACCTGGACCGGCTGACGATCGGCGTCGGGGTGGTCTGGTTCGCCTCGATCATCGTGCTCGGGCTGCTGTTCAAGCACAAGGGCGTCGGCTGAGCCGCCCCGTCCAACACGTTCGAGCGCCGCGCCGTCCTCGGAGGTCCCCTGGCGGCGGCGGCACACAAAGCGAGGAGTAGTCCGTGGGTAGTGGCAACGCGATTCGGGGCAGCCGCGTCGGGGCCGGTCCAATGGGAGAGGCGGAGCGCGGCGACGCCGCCCCCCGCGTCTGGGTGACCTTCTACTGCGCCAACCGGCACGAGACCCGCCCCAGCTTCGCGACCGACGTCGCGGTCCCGGAGACGTGGGACTGCCCGCGCTGCGGGTTCCCGGCCGGGCAGGACGCGGAGAACCCGCCGGCGCCGCCGAAGACCGAGCCCTACAAGACGCATCTGGCGTACGTGAAGGAGCGGCGCAGCGACGAGGACGGCGAGGCCATCCTCGAGGAGGCGCTCGCCAAGCTGCGCGAGAAGCGCGCCGCGGTGAAGAGGGCCCTGGAGGCCGCCGGCCGGAGCTGACCCTCCGCCCGCATCGCACCGAGCCCTGGCCCGGTCCCCGTCGAGGGGGCCGGGCCAGGGTCTTTCCACGCGGGCGGCCCGGACGGGACGGGGGCGGCCCCCAGCGGGACGGGGCGCTCTCAGCAGGAGGGGGCGCAGAGCCGGCGCGCGGTGGCCTCGCCGAAGATCCGCAGGATGTCCTGCGGGGCGCGGGCGGTGTAGACGCTGCCGCCGGTGGCGTCGGCGAGCCGCCGCAGCTCGGCGGTGTCGACGTCCGGGCCGAAGCCGATGACGATGATCTGCACCGGGCGGGTCTCGTCGCGCCCGGCGCGCAGCGCGGCGACGGTGCGGTCCAGGGTGGGCCCGCCGGGGTCCTCGTCGCGTCCGTCGGTGAACACCAGCACCGTGTTGACCATCTCCGGCCGGTAGGTGCGGCGCATGTACCGGACGGCGTCGAGGACCGTGTCGTACAGGCCGGTCGCGCCGTCCGGCTTCGGGCGCAGGGTGGCCAGCGCGCTGAGGATGCGCTGCCGCCGCGTGACCGACCCGATCCGCCCGCCGAGCGGGCCCATGGGGACGGTCTGCCGCCAGTCGCGGTCGCCGTCCAGCCGGGTGGAGAAGATCCACTGGCCGAGTTCGGTGTCGTCGGGCTGCAGGGCGAGCCCTTCCTGGGAGGCCTGCGCGATCGCCTGCAGCCGCGTCAGCCGGGACCCGGGCACCGGCAGCGCCATCGACCCCGAGACGTCGATCACCGAGAGCATCCGGGAGCCGAGCGTCAGCCGGGCCCATTCCTGGGCCGTCCGCCGGACCAGGGCGGGGTCGGGTTCGGCGAGGGCGGCGGGCGGTGAGGCGGCGAGGCCGGCCGTCCGGCCGAACGCGTCCGGCGCGCGCCCGGCGGGATCGCGGAAGCCCGCCGCCTGCAAGCGGTCGAGGGCCTCCCCGCCGCGCAGCGCGCGCTCGAACAGCCGCGCGCCGGGCCGGTCGTCGACGACCGTGAACGGATAGTCCAGCCACAGGGTTCCGTCCTGCGGGTAGACGGCCTGGACGGCGGCCGCCGGGTCCTTCCGGTTGTGCTCCCACACCGCCTGCTCGGGGACGGCCAGGACGGCCGCCGGACGCGCGGCGGCCCCGGACAGCGCGCCGAACTCGCGGGCCACGTCCGGTGCGGTGCTCTCCCGCACCGACCGCGCGAACGCCGCGAACGACGCGTCGCCCTCGCGCTCCCGCGCGATCAGCAGCGACGCGATCCCGGCCCCGGTGCGGGACGGGTCGGCCAGGGTGAGCCGGACGGCCAGCGAGCGCCGCTCGTCGGGCTCGGCCGCGTCCAGGAGGGCCTTCCAGGTGCCGGGCGTCCCGGCGGCCTGCGAGCGCGGCACGGCGGCGACCAGCGGCGAGCGCGCCAGGGGGCCTCCCACCGTGCGCGGCGGCCGGGCGAGCATCCGCAACCACAGCGAGGAGTCGGGCACCCACACGTCCGGGCGGCGCACGCCCGCGCCGGCGGGGATCTGCCCGGACAGCAGCGCCGTCACGCCCGCCGGGCCCGCCGCCCGCACGGTGACCCGGACGCACTTCCCGCGCACCCGGTGGTCCGCGCCGTTGAAGGCGCCGGCGACCGCCGAGACCGCCGGTGCCAGCTCGGGCGCGACGGCCGCGTCGACCGTCGTCACACCGCCCGAGCACGACGTGATCGCCGACAGCGCGTAGACCGACGTGCCGAGCACCGCCGCGTTCGCCTTGCACACGACCCCCACGACCCGGCGCGCGCGCCGGGTCCGC
>NZ_JBEYYT010000299.1:0-11847 GCF_040645715.1 Spirillospora sp. NPDC046719
CCGCAATGGCCGACAATCGCTGCCATGAGCCGCCCGCTGCGGGTGACCGGGGACGCCGCCGTCGTGCTGGCCGCCGCCTCCGCGGTCCTCGCGGTGCTGCTGGCGGCCCGTACTCCGTGCTGCCGCTCGCGGAACCGGCATGATCCGCGTCGTGGTCGCCGGCGGCCACCCGCTCGTGCTCGAGGGCCCGCGCTCCCTCATCGAGGACACCGCCGGCACTGAGCTCGCGGGCCAGGCCACCACCGGCGACGAGGCCGTCGCGGTGACCCTGGAGCAGCGCCCTGACGTCGTCGTCATGGACCTGCGGATGCCCGGCACCGACGGCGTGCCGGCCACCCGGCGGATCCTCCGGGAAGCACCGGGCACCGCGATCCTCATCCTCACGATGGTCGACGAGGACGCCTCCCTGTTCGCCGCCCTGCGCGCCGGAACACGCGGCTACGTGCTCAAGGGCTCGGGCCCGCAGGAGATCCTGCGCGCCATCCGAGTCGTCGCCGACAGCGAGGCCGTCTTCGGCTCCGCCATCGCCGGCCGGCTCACGCTGTCGGAGAAGACCGTCCGCAACAACGTCTCCAACATCTTCACCAAACTGCGCGTCACCGACCGCGCCGCAGCCGTCGCCAAAGCCCGCGACGCCGGCCTGGGCAACCCGCCGCCGCCCTGATCACATCCCCACCGCCGCCCTCTGCATCGGCCGCGTCCCGCACCCGCCGTCGGATCGGACGAGGACCATGTGAGCGGCTCGGCCAGCCGATCCGCAGACCGCGTCCTGACCGGGGCGGCGGCTCGGTCCGTCGTCCGCAGTTCCTATGACGGAGTGTCCAGGCAGTCCTTCAGAGCCTTCGTGATCCGGTCGACGTCGGTTCGGGTGGTGCGCCAATTGCTGAAGGCGGCTCGAAGCGCGGGCACCCCGGCATAGGTGGTCGGGGTGAGGAAGGCGTCCTCCGCCAGCTCGGCGGCGAGGTCGGCGAGCCGCTCGGCGGTGGGCTCTTCGGCCAGGGTGAAGCAGACGACGTTCAGGCGAACCGGTGCCAGCAGGCGCAGCCCGGGGATCGCCTTGATCGCCTCGCCGAGAGCGTGTGCGCAGGCGATGTTCCGCTGAACGATCTCACGGTGCCCGGCCCGTCCGTAGGCCCGCAGCGTGAACCAGGCGGCGAGGGCGCGCAGGCGCCGCGAATTCTCCGGCGTGAGGTGGACGTGGTCAGGGGTCTCGCCGAGCGGGCCGAGATAGGCGGCGGCATTCTGGAACACCCGCACCTGGAGATCCGGGCGGCGGGTGAACTGCACGGCGCTGTCGTAGGGGACGTTCAGCCATTTGTGGAGGTCGATGCAGATGGAGTCGGCGGCGTCGAGTCCGGCGACCAGGTCCGCATGGTCCGGCGACAGCGTCGCGAAGCCGCCGAAGGCGGCGTCCACGTGCAGCCAGAAGTCGTGGCGTTCCCGCAGCGCGGCTATGGCGCGGAGATCGTCGAAGTCGACGGTGTTGACCGTGCCGGCGTTGGCGACGACGACACAGGGGCCGTCCACCTGCGCCAACGCCTGCTCCAGCGCGGCGAGGTCGACTGCCTCTCGGTCGTGGACGGTCGGCACGGGGATCAGCGCGGTGCGGCCTAGGCCGAGCATGGACAGGCCCTTGGCGATGCTCGAATGCGGGCTGCCGGACAGGACGGTGACTCGTCCCAACGCCGACGCGCCCTCTTCCGCCACGCTGACGCCCGCGCGGTCGCCCAGCCATTCGCGGGCGATGGCCAGGCCCACTGTGTTGGACATGGTCGCGCCGCTGACGAACGTGCCGTGATGCGCGGCGCCGAGGCCGAACAGGTCGCGCAGCCAGTCGATGGTGCGGCGTTCGAGTTCGGGCGCCGCGCCGTCGAGCGCCGAGGTGGGGTTCTGGTCGGCGGCCGCGGTCAGCCAGTCGCCCGCCAACGCGGCCGGCGTGGCGCCACCGGTGACGAAGCCCAGGTAGCGGGGGCCTGAGCTCGCCGAGAACAGCGGGGCCCAGGTGCGGGTGAACTCCTCCAGCGCCGCCGTCAGTCCGGCTCCCTCCTCGGGGAGCGGCTCTGGGGCGGGCGGACGAAGCGGCGGGACGACCGGCTGCTCGTCCAGGCGGCCGAGTATCCCGGTCGCCTGGACGCGAGTCGCCTCCAGCAGGGCAGGCAGTTCTGCGAGATCGGCGGCGAGACGTGGGTGCATGGGAGGCTCCGATTTCCGTGGTTCCAGGTGGACGGTATCCAGAGCCGGGTGCGAAACACTGATCCAATAAGAGCAAACTGGACCAGTGCACATCACGGACAACCAGCTGGCGGCCGCACTGGGCGCATGGCGCAGACCAGGTGCCGCCCTGGCACGAGCGTTGGCCGACGCGGTCGGCGACGCGGCTCTGGACGGGCGGCTGCGGGTCGGCTCCCGGCTGCCCGCCGAACGCCGTGCCGCCGCGGCGCTCGGCGTCAGCCGCGGCACGGTGATCGCGGCGCTGGGCATCCTGCGCGACGAGGGATGGGTCGACACTCGTCGCGGCAGCGCGAGCACGTTGCGGCTTCCGCCGGCGGCCACGACGCGCATCGCGCCGTCGTCGGCCGTCGGCGAGCACGGCGCGATCGACCTGCGCAGGGCGGTTCCGGCGGCACCGCACGCCCCCTATCAGCGGGCCGTGCTGAGAGCGGCCGAGCGCTCCGGCCCGGTCCTGGCCGAAAGCGGGGAGACCGGCCCCGGGCTGCCCGAGCTGCGATCACTGCTCGCGGACCGTCACACGGCGGAGGGGCTCGCCACCCGGCCCGAACAGATACTGATCACCTCGGGAGCGCGCTCGGCCCTGGCGCTGCTGTCGGCGCACCTGCGTCCCCGGGTCGTGGCCGTGGAGATCCCGACCTATGTCGATCCGCTGGCCGGCTTCCGGGCGTCCGGCAGACGCCTGGTCGGCTGCCGGGTGACCGCGGACGGCTGGGACCTGGACCAGCTCGACGGCGCGTTCCGCACCGCGGCGGGCGGGATGGCCTACCTCGTCCCCGACTTCCAGAACCCGACCGGCGCGCTCATGCCGAAAGCCGACCGGCAGGCAGTGGCCCGGCTGGCCGAACGGCACGGAGTGACCGTGGTGGCCGATGAGACCATGCGCGACCTCGACCTGCGCGACACCCCCGCACCGGTCCAGCGGATACCCGGCTCCCTCCTCATCGGGTCGGCGGCCAAGACGATCTGGGCCGGCCTGCGGGTCGGCTGGATCCGCGGGCCGGCCGCGCTCATCGGCGAGCTGGCCCACCATCCCCTGTGCGAACCGCTGTCGGCGGCGCCGACCCAGCAACTGGTCGCCGCCGAACTCCTGCGCGACCTGGAACCGCTGCTGCGTGACCGGCGGGCCGCCCTGCGCCGGCAGCGCGACCACCTGAGCGGGCTGCTGGCCGGAGACGACCGCTGGCGGTTCACGGTCCCTCCCGGTGGCCTGGCGCTCTGGTTGCGCCTGACCACCGAGCGAGCCGATCTCGTCACAACGCACGCCCGCGCCCACGGACTCGAACTGTCTCCAGGGCCGTCGTTCGCCGCCGACGCGACCCACTCCCACCACCTCCGCCTGCCCTACACCCCGCCGGTCAGCACGCTGGACCGCGTCGCCGCCGTCCTGGATCTCGCATGCGGCCATCGAGAGACGCGTGGAGCCGGATGAGCCGTGCCCGACCCGCTACCCGACGAACGTCCGCACGGCCAGCGCGGCGATGAGCGTCCCGGCGACCACTCCCGTCACCAGCCGTCCCCGGTACCCGGTGAGCAGGCGGCCCAATGCCGCCCCGGCGAGGACCACCGCCATCTGCCAGACGGCGGACGCAGTGAACGCGGCGACGACGAACGCGGACCGATCGACGGCGTCGAACGCCTCGAAGCGGCTGCCGATGACGATGGCGGCGAAGTACAGGACCGTGCCCGGGTTCATCACCGTGATCCCGATGAGCCGCAGGTAGGCCCGTCCTGGTGAGGACGCTCCCGAGGCGTCGAGTGGGCCGGACGGGCCGTCGCCCTTCCGGACCGCGTCGATCACGACCCGCACGGCGATCCACAACAGCACGGCGGCGGCGACCCAGCGGAGGGGGCCGACGACCGGTTCGACCACGCGGCTCGCCACCCCTCCCACCGCGACCGCGACGGCGCTGTAGAGACCGTCCACCGTCGCGACGCCGAGGGCGGCGGCGGCACCGACCCGCACGGGCGCCATCGAGCTGAGCAGGAGCAGGTAGACGGCGACGGCTCCGACCTGCATGGCGATCCCGAGGCCCGCGACGGCTCCGGTGGCGAGCGCCGTCGTCATGGGCCGAGCACCGGCCGCGTCATCGTCGGGCCGAGGCGGCGGCCGGCATCGCGAGGTGTTCATATAGTGGATACATGTCCACTATGATAGAAACCTCCCATCGTCGACCGCACCGTATTTTGAGCGGGTGAGACAGGAGTCCGGATGACGCTGCGTTTCGAGCTCGACGACCTGACCCGGCCCGAGGTCCATGGGCTCTTGGAAGAGCATCTGGCCGACATGCACGCCACCTCGCCCGCGGAGTCGGTCCATGCGCTGGATCTGCACGAGTTGCGCGCCGCGGGGGTCGAGTTCTGGTCGGTCTGGGAAGGCCCGGAGCTACGCGGCTGCGGCGCGCTCAAGGACCTCGGCGGCGGCGACGCCGAACTGAAGTCCATGCGGACGGCACGGTCCGCGCAGGGACGGGGCGTCGGAACGGTCATGCTCCGGCACCTGCTGAAGATCGCCGCCGAACGCGGCTACCGGCGGGTGCTGCTGGAGACGGGGAGCCAGGACTTCTTCGCGCCGGCCCGGCGGCTCTACGCGCGGCACGGGTTCGCCCTCTGTGAGCCGTTCGCCGACTACGTCCGGGATCCGAACAGCGTCTTCATGCAGCTGTGCATGGACGGCGGCGCCGTTCCCGCGGTGAAGCCGTGTCCACTTTGATGGAGAGCCCGGACGGCCTCGGACGGCGGATCAAGGCGGAACGGGTCCGGCGCGGCTGGTCGCTGGCCCGGCTCGCGGACGCCTCCGGGGTGTCCCGGGCGATGATCAGCAAGATCGAACGGGGCGAGAGCAACCCGACCGCCCTCGTCGTCGGCAAGCTCTCCGCCGCGCTGGAACTGACCATGACCGCGCTGCTGTCACCGGCCGAGGGAGGCGCCGACGGGGTGCGGCGCGCCGCCGACACCCCCCACTGGACGGACCCCGACACCGGCTACCTCCGGCGCCAGATATCGACACCGGGCTTCCCCGCCGACGTCACGGAGATCGTGCTGCCCGCGGGCGCCCGGGTGTCGATGCCCGCCGGGACGTACGCGTTCATCGCCCAGCTCGTCTGGGTCCTCGAAGGCGAGCTGACTCTGGCCGAGGGGGCCACCTCACACCGTCTCACCAGCGGAGACACGTTCGAGTTCGGCGAGCCCCAAGCCCGCGAGTTCATCAACGACACCACCGACGAGTGCCGCTACGTCGTGGTCGTCACCCGCAAGGCCACGCCCTGACCTTCCCACCGCCTGGACACTCCGGAGACGGAGGGTGCCGCTTGGCTGGACCAGCGAGACCGGGTCCGCTCTCAGGTGCCGGGGATGGTCACCCGCGTCAGTTCTTCGGAGACCCGCCAGACGCGCTGGGCCTCCTCGTCGCTGCGCAGGGGGCCGTAGAGCTTCTGCTCAGCGGGAGGGCCGCCCAGGTGCCCGAGTCCGCGCGGTCCGTAGAACGCGCCGCCTTCGGCGTCAGGCGAGGTGGCTGCGTAGAGGGCCGGGAGCTTCGCGGTCTCGACGGTCCCGAGGAGGATGCCCCGTCCGGACAGGGCGCGGATGACTCTGCGGGCCGAGGTCTCCTCGTGGCGGCCGAGCTCGGGGCGCGCGGCGAGGAGGTTGGTCGGCGCGACCCCCGGATGGGAGAGGTTGCTCGTGACGCCCCAGCCGCCCGCCCGGCTGCGCCGGTCGAGTTCGAGGCCGAACAGCCCGAGCGCGATCTTGGACTGCCGGTAGGCGCGCATGCCGTCGTAGGAGCGTTCCCAGTCCAGGTCGTCCCAGTTGACGGCGCCCCGGCTCGCCGCGACGCTGACCTGCGAGGTCACCCGCGCGCGGCCGGCGCGCAGCAGCGGCAGCAGGTGCCCGACGAGGGCGAAGTGCCCCAGGTGGTTCGTGCCGAACTGCAACTCGAACCCGTCGGCGGTCGTCCGCCGGCCGGGCGGGGTCATGACGCCGGCGTTGTTGACGAGGATGCGGATGGGGCGGTCCTCGTCCAGCAGGGTCTTGCCCAGCGCGGCGACGGAGTCGAGCGAGGAGAGGTCCAGCTCGCGCAGCGACACCGCCGCGCCCGGGGCCTGCCGGCGGATCGCGGCGATCGCCGCCTCGCCCTTGCGCGTGTCGCGGACGGGCATGACGACCTCGGCTCCGGCGGCGGCGAGCCTGGCGGCGATGCCCAGTCCGATGCCGTCGCTCGCTCCGGTGACGATGGCGCGTCCGCCGGACAGGTCCGGAACGGTGATGTCGATTCGCTTTCGTGGCACGGTTCACTCCCTGAGGTCTTGTCGCCCACCCCACGGTCACCGAGGCGGCCGCCGCCATCCAGGACCTGTCGATCCGTGGTTGCCGTGCCGGGCGGCCGCTAGAAAGGAAGCAGCACCACGGGAGGACGAGCATGGTGATCGATCGGCCGGGACTGGCGGAGTTCCTGCGGCGCCGTCGCGAGTCGCTGCAGCCGGAGGACGTCGGCCTTCCGCGCGGGCGGCGCCGCAGGACCAGCGGCCTGCGGCGCGAGGAGGTGGCCGCCCTCTGCCACATGTCGACCGACTACTACGCCCGGCTGGAGCGCGAGCGCGGCCCGCAGCCGTCCGAGCAGATGATCGCCTCGATCGCGCAGGGCCTTCACCTCTCCCTCGACGAGCGCGACCACCTGTTCCGCCTCGCCGGCCACAACCCGCCCGCGCGGGGCGCCGACGGCGAGCACGTCGGGCCCGGCCTGCTGCGCATCCTCGACCGCCTGCACGACACCCCCGCCGAGATCGTCACCGAACTCGGCGAGACCCTGCGGCAGACCCCGGTCGGCGTCGCGCTGACCGGCGACACGACCCGGTACACCGGCCCCGCGCGCAGCCTCGGGTACCGCTGGTTCACCGATCCCGCCGCCCGGCGGCTGTACGCGCCCGAAGACCACCGCTTCCTCTCCCGGATGTTCGCCTCCGGCCTGCGCGAGACCGCCACGCTGCGGGGCCCGAACTCCCGCGCGGCGCGCTACGCGGACCTGCTCCTCGCCCAGAGCGAGGAGTTCCGGGACGTGTGGAACGGCCACGAGGTCGGCATCCGCCCCCACGAGGTCAAGCGCTTCGTCCATCCCGAGGTCGGCGCGTTGGAGCTGAACTGCCAGACGCTGCTCGACCCGCACCAGTCGCACCACCTGCTCGTCTACACCGCGACCCCGGGCAGCGAAAGCCACGAGAAACTGCAACTGCTCTCCGTCATCGGCGCGCAGCCGCTCGGCACCGCCTGAGACAGGCTCTGCCTCGCTCCCCCGCCGTCATTCGTGGGGATTCGGCCCGCCGGGCCGGGCCGCTTGCGGGCTGAGGCGCGCGAGACCGAGGGGCTTCCTCTTCCGGAGCGGCGGCGGCCGTCGTTCCGCGTCGTCGCGGTGTCCCGTCCGGGAGCCGGCGCGGTCGCAGACGGCGTTGGCCAGGGCGTGCAGCACGTTGATGACGACGATCGCCGGTGCGACGGTCGCCACCACGTCCGGGAACAGCGGGCTCAGCAGCAGCGCGAGCACGATGGCCGTTATGCCGTTCTGCTGCGCGATCGCGAGCTGGACGCGGTCGTCGGGCGTCTGCCTCCGGGTCAGCGGGAGGCTGACGATCGCGTGCGCGAGGTAGGCGGTGACGCCGAGGACGAGCCCGGCGACGAGGAGCACGCGCATCGACAGCAGGAAGCCCATGCCGAGGACCGCGAGCATGAGGGCGACCTGGGTCAGCCGGGAAAGCCAATGTTCGAACGCGTCGGGGGCCCGCGCGAGGGCCGGGCGGACGAACAGGCCGATGAGCGCGATGCCGAGCATCCAGAACTGGGCGACCGCGACGGCGGCGGCCGCCAGCAGAAGCCCGCAGCCGGCCGCGAACACCGCGGTGCCGCCGGGGCGCCACCGTCGCAGCACCTGCCACAACCCGCAGACCACGGCGGCGAACGCCGCGTTGGCCGCCAGTCCGAGCCCGAATCCCGCCAGGCCGCCGTTCTGGAGGGCGGCGAGTTCACCGGTGCGGTCGAGGTGGTAGACCGCGACGGAGAGGGTGGCGGCGTAGATGGTGAGCAGCGTCGTCACGGGGTCGTCGAACGACGCCCATGCGAGCAGGAGCGTCCGGCCGCGAGGCGACAGCCGCGAGGACTTCTGGAGCGCGGCGACCGACAACGGGTCGATCTGCGCCACCGCCACGCCGAGCACCAGCGACTGCGGGCCGGGGAACAGCACCACCATGACCAGCGTGATGATCGCGGCCTTGACCAGGACGCCGACGGTGACCGCCAGGACCACGGTGCGCAGGTCGGTGCGCATCTGATCGCGTTCGATGCCGTGCGTGCTGCTGTAGAGCCCGATGGCGAGCAGCACCGTGACGGCGTGGAAGTAGACCTGCCCGCTCGTCAGATCGCCGATCCGCCCGGCTCCGGTGGCGCGGCCCGCGGCGATCCCCGCCGCCGCGATCCCGGACGCGATGAGCAGCCGCCGGGTGACCGGACTGCGGACGATCTCCTGCGCTTCCATGGCGGGAGGACCCCGTTCCCGGACCGTGCCCGCCCTTGCACGGCCTGTATCGACATACAGCGATCTGCGTCTCTTGCCGGAGCATTTCGATCGTAATCGATGATCAGGACGATCACCAGCGGAAAGAGATGAGCATGCCCCGGCCGATTCAGGGCCTTGACGAGGAGGTCAGAATCCGTGGTGAATTTGTATCGTGACAATAGCCGTGAGAACGGAGTAAATGCCGGCCGGATGAATGCGCTCTCGTTCGGCGGACGGTGCGGGCTCAGACGGTGCGGACGGTCACGCCCGCGGCGGCCAGTTCCGCGACCCGGTCGCGGGGGGCGGAGCCGTCGGTGACGACCGCGTCCAGGTCGGACGCGGGGCCGACGAACGCGAGCGCGGTGCGGGAGAGCTTGGCGGCCTCGGTGACGGCGACGACGCGGTGGGCGGAGGCGATCGCGGCGCGCTTGACGGCGGCGTCCTCCAGGTCGTGGGCGGTCAGGCCGTCCGCCGCGGTCAGCCCGCAGCAGCCGATGATCGCGGTGTCGAAGCGCAGCGCGGCCAGCGACGCCTCGGCGAGCGGGCCGGTGAGCGCCAGCTCGCCGGGGCGCGGCCGGCCGCCGGGCACCAGCAGGGTCAGCCGCGGCGCGCCCGCCAGCGCGTTGATCGCGTGCAGGGACAGCGGCATCACCGTCAGCCGCCGGTGCTCCAGCGCGCGGGCCACCTCCAGGCAGGTGGTGCCGCTGTCCAGCACGACGGACTCGCCGTCGGCGATGAGCGCGGCGGCCTCGGCGGCGATGCGGCGCTTGGCCTCCACCTCCTCGTGGACGCGCACCGCGAACGGCGGCTCCTCGCCGCGCAGCAGCAGGGTCCTCGCGCCGCCCCGGTAACGTTCGAGGACGCCCTGCGCGGCGAGGTGGTCGAGGTCGCGCCGGATGGTCATCTCCGACGCGCCGGTGAGGCCGGCCAGCTCCGCGACGCCGATGCTGCCGGCGTCGCGCACCGCCTCGGTGATCCGCCGCAGCCGCTCCGTGTCCGCCATACCCGCGATCGAACACCATCCTTGTTCGCAATGCAAGGTTTCGATGCAGGACGATGTTCGTTATGTTCGCTATATGGAGCGAACGCTACGGGCGGGCCGGATGGCCACCTTCGTCTACTTCGGCCTGTCCGGGTTCATCCTCGGCATGTGGGTGGTGCACATCCCCAGCATCGAGCATCGGACGGGGATCGACCACGCCGAGCTGGGCCGGCTCCTGCTGCTGCTCGGGGCGGGCTCCTTCGCGGGCATGCAGGCCATCGGGCCGCTCACCGACCGCTTCGGCGCGCGCAGGGTCGTCCCGATCGGCGCCGCCCTGAGCGGCGTCGCGGTCGTCGGGCCGGGTCTGGCGACGAACGCCTGGACGCTCGGGGCCGCGCTGGCGGTGCTCGGCGCCTGCAACGGCGGCGGCCTGAACGTGGGCATGAACGCGCACGCCGTCCAGGTCGAACGGGGGTACGGGCGGCCCGTCATGTCGGCGTTCCACGCGACGTACTCCATCGGCGGCGTGCTCGCCTCGCTCGTGGGCGCCGCCACGCTCGGCGCGGGGGTCCGCCCGGCCGTCACGCTCACCGCCGTCGCGGTCCTCTGCGTGGCCGTCGCCGTGGCGGCGGCGCCCGCGCTGCTGCGGCCGGAGCCCGCCCGCGCGACGGCCGGCGCGGCGGCGCGGCGGCGGACGCCCTGGCGGATCTGGGCGCTGGCGGCGCTCGCCCTGGTGATCATGCTGTGCGAGGGCGTGGCCAACGACTGGAGCGCGCTGCACCTGCGCCGCGTCCTGGACGCGCCCGCCGCCACCGCCGCCCTCGCCTACGGCGCCTTCGCCACCACCATGACGATCGGGCGGCTGCTCGCCGACCGTGCGGCGGCGCGGCTGGGCGCGGTCGCCGTCCTGCGCTACGGGGCGTCCGCCGCCGCGCTCGGCATGGCCGCCGCCGCCCTGTCCCCCTGGATCCCGCTGGCGCTGGCCGGATGGGCGGTGTTCGGGGCGGGACTGTCCGGCTGCGTGCCGCAGCTGTTCAGCGCCGCCGGGCACGCCGACCGCGACGCCGCCGGCGTCAACGTCTCCCGGGTCGCCGGCATCGGCTACCTCGGGATGCTCGCCGGGCCCGCCGCCATCGGGGCGCTGACCGGCGTCATGCCGCTCAACCTCACGTTCTTCCTGCCCGTGGCGTGCTGCGTCGCCGCCGCCGCTGCGGCGGGGATCCTCCGTCCGGGCGCGGGCACCGCCGGCTCCGTCCCGGAAGCGGCCGTCGACGCGGCGGGCGGCCGAGCCGAAGGGCGGTGCGGCTAGAGCCAGCCGCCGATGCTGCGGTTCTGGGACACGGCGGTGTCGAACGCGAGCGGGCAGGCGAGGACGAGCGTCCGCATCGGCTCCTGCAAGGGCGCGTGCATCCGGAGCACGTAGCGGTCGGCGCCGGTGAACATCTGCGACAGCAGCTCGCCCATGCCCTCGAACCCGCGCTGGATGCGGGCGATCTCCTGCTGCTGCCAGTCGGTGATCCGGCCGCTGAGCAGCTCGTAGTAGCCGAGCTGCTGCTCCTGCGCGCCGAGGATCTCCCAGCCCCGCATCGCGCGCTTGCGCAGGTGCCCGATGAGGCCGCCCTGCGCGGTGAGCACCTGCATCTTCGGCGTGCCCATGAACCCGTACGGCTTGTAGAAGTGGAAGTACGGCATGCCGTCCGGGCGGAAGATCGTCAGCTTCCGCTCGGCCTTCGTCTGGCTCCCCTGGTTGACGACGCGCAGGGCCTTCTTCGCCCCGCTGACGCCCTGCTCCCGGACGTGCGCCGCGGGCTGCCCCTGCGGGCTCCAGATCGTGTAGTTGGCCTCCGTCGAGAAGAACTGCGCCGGCTGGTCGTAGACGAGGATCGGCGAGCCGTACAGGTCGGCGGGGGCCGTGCCGTACTGGCCGGGAGGCTGCTGCTGCGGATACCCGCCCTGCTGCGGGTATCCGCCTTGCTGCGGCGCGGGGTACCCGCCCTGCTGCGGCGCCGGATAGGCGGGCTGCGGCGGCGGGTACCCGGCGGGCGCGTACCCGTTCGGCGGGTAGGCGGGCTGCGGCGGCGCGTACGGCGGAGCG
>NZ_JBEYYT010000300.1:0-11845 GCF_040645715.1 Spirillospora sp. NPDC046719
CACACCGTCAGCGCCGCGACGGTGTGGATGCGGCGCCGCCGCACCGCGCAGGCGCGGCTGCGCCGCCGGATCCGGAACGTGCCGGTGCAGGTCCGGGTGCGGCGAACGCAGCGCGCCCCGATCCGCGTGCGCCGGACCGGCCGCGGACCGCTGTCACGCTGAGAGAGGACCCTCGGAAATGCGCAGGCCCTCCGCGCCCACCGATCTGCCCGTCACCTCGTGGGGGCGCGCCGCCAAGCGCGCCGTCGGCGAGTTCCAGCGCGACAACCTGTCGGACTGGGCCGCCGCCCTCACCTACTACGCCATCCTGTCGATCTTCCCGGCGATGCTGGTGGTGGTGTCGCTGGTCGGGCTCGGCGGCAAGTCGGTCACCGGCGACCTCATCGACAACCTCAACGGGATCGCGCCGGGCGCCGTGAAGAACGTCCTGGTCAGCGCGCTCACGCAGCTGCAGAACAACCGCGCGGGAGCGGGCGTCGCCGCGATCGTCGGCATCCTGGCCGCGATCTGGTCGGCGTCGGGGTACGTGGGGGCGTTCATGCGGGCGTCCAACGCCATCTACGACATCCCTGAGGGGCGGCCGATCTGGAAGACGCTGCCGCTGCGGGTGGGCGTCACGATCGTCACGCTGGTGCTGCTGTCGGTGTCGGTCATCGCGGTGATCGTGTCCGGTCCGCTCGCCCGCAAGGCCGGCGACCTGCTCGGGCTCGGCTCGACCGCGGTGACGGTCTGGGACATCGTCAAGTGGCCGGTGATGCTGATCGTCGTGAGCTTCCTGTTCGCGCTGCTGTACTGGGCGGCGCCGAACGCCAAGCGCGGTTTCCGCTGGGTCACCCCGGGCGGCGTGCTGGCCATCGTGCTGTGGCTGGTGGCGTCCGGGGTGTTCGCGGCCTACGTGACGAACTTCTCCAATTACAACAAGACCTACGGCAGCCTCGCCGGCATCATCATCTTCCTGGTTTGGCTGTGGGTCACGAATCTGGCGATCCTGCTGGGCGCGGAGATGAACGCCGAACTGGAGCGCGGCCGCGCCATCGCCGCCGGGCGGCCGGCGGGAGCGGAACCGTATGTCGAATTCCGCGACACCCGCGGGTTCAGCGAGGAGGAGAAACGCGAGACCGGCGTCGCGGGCGGCCGGGACGCCGATGAGAATGCGGGCGGCCGGGACGGCCGGCACGGCGCCACCCGCTCCTGACCCGGGGTGACGGCCGGACGGCGGGTGGGCGACCGGGTGGTTACCGGGGAACCACGGGTCGCCGAACGGTGAGCCGGGTGAATAGGATCGGCGCGTGCTTCGTCCCACCTTTCCCATCGAGACCGAGCGCCTGGCGCTGCGTCCGTTCCGAGAGGACGACCTGGAGAGCCTCTACGCCTACCAATCCCTTCCCGAAGTGGCGCGTTTCCTCTATTGGGAGCCGCGTGACCGGGAGGAATCGCGGTCGTTCCTGCGCGAGAAAATGGCCGCCGCGACCCTGGAGAAGGAGGGCGACTGGCTCGTGCTGGCGGTCGAGTGGCGCGAGACCGGCGATCTGGTCGGCGAGGTCAATCTGCAGTGGCGCAGCCGCGAGCACCGGCAGGGCGAGATCGGCTACATCCTGAACCCGTCCTTCCACGGCAAGGGGTTCGCGACGGAGGCGGCCGAGGTGGTGCTGCGGCTGGGGTTCGAGGGCCTGGGGCTGCACCGGATCGTGGGCCGGCTGGACGGCCGCAACGCCGCGTCCGCGCGGGTGCTGGAGCGGCTCGGGATGCGGCGCGAGGCGCACCTGGTGCAGAACGAGCTCGTCAAGGGCGAGTGGACCGACGAGATCGTCTACGCGATGCTGCGCGACGAGTGGGAGGCGCGCGGCTCCGGCGCCGCGGGCGGCTCGGAGGAGCCCGCCGGCTCCGGCCCGGACGGTTCCGGCGGCGAGCCCGAGCAGGACTGACGGCGGTACCGGGGGCGGGCTGGCGGCATGACGGGCGCGGCCGGTCAGCGGCCCGCCTGCTCGTCCAGGTGGCGGGCGAGGTCGCGGACGTGCCCGCGCAGTTCGGCGGGCCGCCGGATCACGAACGGCCAGCCGAGGCCGGCGAGCATCCGCGCCATGCCGTCCAGGTGCTCGGCGCGGGTCGTCATCACCACTCCCCCGGCGGTCTCGGTGAGGGTGGCGACGGTCGCGGGGACCCGCCGGCGCGCCTGCTCCAGGGTGGTCTCCAGCAGCACCTCGACCTCGTGCGCGTACGGGACGCCGGCCAGCGACCGCGTCACGTGCTGGACGGGATCGACGCCGGCGGGGATCTCGTAGGCGGCGGTGCCGGTCGCGGCGGTCTCGGCGGAGGCGATCCGGTCGACGCGGAAGGTGCGGACCTCGCCGCTGCGGTGGTCGTGGCCGGTGGCGTACCAGCGTCCGGAGTGAAAGACGAGGCCGTAGGGGTCCAGGTCGCGTTCGGAGTCGGCGCCCTGCCAGGACCGGTACCGCAGCCGGACGCGGCGGCGCTCGCGGACGGCGGCGGCCAGGGTGAGCAGGACGCCGGTGGAGGGCGCGGCGGCGTCGCGGGCGGCCAGGGTGAAGCCGAGGGTCTCGCGCAGCGCCTGGACGCGGTCGCGCAGCGCGGCGGGCAGCACCCGCTGCACCTTCGCCAGGGCGCTCTCGGTGGCCTGTCCCGGCAGGCCGAGGCGGCGGCCGGCCACCAGGCCGAGCACGACCGCGACCGCCTCGTCGTCGGTGAGCATCAGCGGCGGCAGCTTGTAGCCGGGCATCAGGCGGTAGCCGCCGTGCCTGCCGCGTTCGGCGACGACGGGCACGCCGAGGTCGTCGAGGCGGGCGGCGTAGCGGCGGACGGTGCGCTCGTCGACGCCGAGCCGGCGCGCCAGGTCGGGCCCCGTCATGTGGTGGTGGGCCTGCAGCAGTTCGAGCATCGCCAGTACGCGGGTCGTCGGGTGGGATCGGCCGGAGTCCGGCGCCGGGTGTGACACGGGACACTCCACTAATCCGGGCGGGTTCTGTCCGGTATCGAGCCTAGCGTTGACTTCACCAACGAGGGAAAGGGCGCTGACATGGCGACGTTCGTACTGGTTCCGGGGTTCTGGCTGGGCGCGTGGGCGTGGGAGGAGGTGGCCTCGGGGCTGCGAAAGGAGGGCCACGAGGCGCTCCCGGTGACGCTGACGGGGCTCGCCGAGCGGGCGGGCGAGCTGACGCCGGAGGTGGGCCTGGAGAGCCACATCGCCGACGTCGTCGACGCGGTGGAGGGCGCCGGCCCGGGGCCGGTGGTCCTCGTCGCGCACAGCGGCGCGAACATGGCGGTCACCGGCGCCGCCGACCGGATCCCCGACCGCGTCTCGCGGGTGGTCTACGTCGACAGCGGGCCGATGCCGTCCGGGATGGCGGGCATCGACTTCCGCGCCCCCGACGACCGCGCCGAACTGGAGAAGACCGTCGCCGAGGCGGGTGACGGCTGGACGATCCCGGTGCCGGCGTTCGACGCGGACACCGACCCGGTCAACCTCGCGGGCCTGAGCGCCGAGCGGCTCGCCGAGATGCGGCGGCGCGGCACCCCGCAGCCGTTCGCGACCGTGACGCAGCCGCTCCGGCGGCCCGAGCCGCTGCCGGGCACGCCGCGCACGCTCGTCCTGTGCACGATCCCGCTCGCGGCGGTGCGGCAGATGGCCGACAGCGGCAATCCGGTGTTCGCCATGATGGCCGGGCCGGGCTGGACGTACCGGGAGCTGCCGACCGGGCACTGGCCGATGCTGTCCGAGCCGCGCGCGCTCGCCTCGCTGCTCGCCGAGTCCGCCGGTCCGGAGTGAGGCTCAGGCGGCAAGGCTGAGGCGGAGCTCGGGTCGGGTCGGGGGCGGGGCGGGGGCGGGTCAGGCGTCCTTGGGGGCGGCGGTGACCGGCGCGGCGCGGCGGCGGGCTTCGCGGGCGGGTTCGCCCGGCACGACCAGGACACGGGCGGCGCAGGCCAGCAGCGTGCCGATCCCCCATCCGGCGAGCGCGTCGGTCGGCCAGTGGTAGCCGAGCGCGACGACGGCGACGGCGACCAGCGCGGCCAGGGTGTGCGCGGCGATCGTCCAGCCGCGCGAGGCGCCGGCCATCGCGGCGATGAACAGCAGGCAGGCGGCGGCGTTGGCGGAGTGCCCGGACGGGAACGACAGGTGCCCGGCGGCGAACAGCTCGTCCTCGCCGTACAGGGGTGCGGTCCGCGCGAACAGCACCTGCGCGGATCGCACGACGAGCTCGGTGCAGGCCAGCCACAGGCCCGCGCGGATCAGCAGCGGGAGGCTGCGGCGCCGCCACGCGGCGGCCGCGGCGGTGACGCCCGCGAGGCTGCCGACGATCCAGTACTGGCCGCCGTTGACGATCGTCCGCCACGTCCAGTGCCAGGCGCCGGTGCGGGGCGGCAGGCCGGCGGAGAACACCCACTGGTCCAGGTGGCGCAGCGGGCCGTCGGCCAGCACGTCCAGGACGGCCGCGGCCGTGGCGAGGGCCGCGGCCGCCGTCAGTGCCCGGGGCCGCCGCCGGTCGGCGCGACCGCCCCCCGGCCGATGCGCCCGCATCCCTCGATCCTGCCCGATGCGCGGGACCCCTCACGCCGAGACCTGGCTCACATGTCGGTCCCCCGGGCGTCGCGCGCGGTCCCTCATCGCCATATTTGACCCGAGTGTCACCGGGTGCTCACGGCGCCCCCTGAATGACTCACTTATCTACAGTGAGGCGGAGTTTTCTTTGTTACTCCGGCTTGTAGATCATTTGGCGGGTCGGCGGCACACTCTGCGGAAGTCGCGCGGCCACGGGGGTCGGGCCTGTTCCGCAAGGTGAGCATATGACACCCTCTGTCCGCCGTCCGGCACCCACGGTCGTCCACTGGCGGCGTTCGGTGACGGCGGCCGCCGCCACGGTACTGGTGGCCGGGATCGGCGCGGCGGGGGCCGGGGCGGCGCAGGCGGACACGGCGCCGGTGAAGGCGGACGACGGCGCCCGGATCACCCAGGAGACCAAGGTCGCCGACCACGAGGTGGACGTCACCATCTCGTCCCCGGCGCTCGGCAAGTCGGTGAAGACCCGGATCCTGCTGCCCGGCGACTGGGCGCGCGGCTCGGCGCGGACGTGGCCGGTGCTGTACGCCTTCCACGGCGGCCAGGACAACTACACCTCCTGGACCAAGAACACCGACATCGAGGACTGGGCCGCCAAGTACAACGTCCTGGTCGTGATGCCGGAGGGCGAGAACGGCTCGTACACCGACTGGTACAACTACGGCAAGGGCGGGACCCCCAAGTGGGAGACCTTCCACACCGCCGAGGTGCGCCAGCTGATGGAGCGCAACTACGGCGCGGGCGCGGTCCGCGCGGCGATCGGCAACTCCTCGGGCGGGCAGGGCGCGTACAGCTACGCCGCCCGCCACCCGGGGCTGTTCAAGTACGTCGCCTCGCTGAGCGGCACGCTGTCGCTGCGGTCGGCGGGGATGCCGGCGATGCTGATGTTCACCAACGCCGGCAACGGGCAGGACCCGTTCGCGATCTGGGGCATCCCGTGGGCCGACGACGCCAACTGGGCGGCCCACGACCCGTACGCGCTGGCCGACAAGCTGCGCGGCACGCAGCTGTTCTTCTCCTCCGGGACGACCGGCAAGCCCGGTCCGGGCGACCCGAACGTGGCGCCGTGGGACATCGGCCTGCTGAGCGAGATCGCGGTCGGCGCGGACAACCAGGAGTTCAAGAAGCGCCTGGACGAGCTGAAGGTGCCCTACACCGCCGACATCTACGGCGACGGCCGTCACAACTGGCCCGCGTGGATCCGCGAGGCCACCAAGATCTGGCCGACGATGATGAAGGCGATCGGCGCCAACCAGGTGACCGTCACCGCGCGGCACGGCTGACCTCGGGGTCTCCGCCGCATGGGCCTTCCTGGGCCCTGACGCTGTGGCGGGACCGCGCGAGGAGCAGAGGCTGAACCCGGCCCGGTTCCGGGGGCGACTGCGGCTGTCGTCCCCGGAACCGGGCCGTCGCCGTTGGGGTCAGGCGGGCCGGCCGCGCCGGAGGGTCAGTGCTGGTAGGTCAGGCCGTGGCCGAAGGGGTACAGGGCGGTGCCGGGGTCGTCGCGGGTGGGGATGACGACGGGCAGCCTGCCCTGCGGGTCGATCTCGCCGAACAGGGTCTTGACGGCCGAGCGCAGCGCTTCGGCGGTGTAGGAGTAGGTGGCCAGGTAGGTGGCGGCCTCGGGGAAGTAGGCGATGTCGTAGGGGTCGCGGACGGCGATGACGACGACGGGCTTGCCGGTGGCGACCAGCGCCTTGACGAGGTTCATCTGCCCGGGGCCCTGGTGGCCGGGTTCGGTGCTGACGTCCCAGGCGCGGTTGGTGACGGCGACGACGAGGTCCTGGTCCTTGGCGGCGGTGACGGCGTCGTCGATCTGCGCGGGGGTGGGGCTGAGGCCGGTGCTGCGGACGGTGGTGGCGGCGCCGTGCCCGGCGATGCCGGTGGCGAGGCCGGCGGTGGTGGAGGCGGTGCCCCATCCGGCGATGAGGACCTTGCGGGGGCCGGTCGTCAGCGGGAGCAGCCTGGCGTCGTTCTTGATCAGGGTGGTGGTGCGGTCGGCGGCGCGCTGCGCGGCGGCCAGGTGCGCGGGGGTGCCGACGGTCCGGCCGATCCTGGAGGTGTCGGCGTAGGGGCCGCGGAACAGGCCGCGCTTCTTCTTGAGGGCCAGTACCCGGTACACCGACGCGTCGAGGCGCTGTTCGCTGATCTCGCCGGTCTTGACGGCGTCGACGACGGCGGCGAGCTGGCGGGCGAACACGCCGTTCCCGGAGGCGTCGGCGGGTGGTTTGAGGAGCACGTCGGCGCCGGCCTTGAGGGCGAGGACGGGGATGCGCTCGTCGCCGTACTTGTCGCGGACTCCCTGCATGTCGAGGGCGTCGGTGACGATGACGCCGCGGTAGTGCAGCTGGTCGCGCAGGATGCCGGTGAGGATCGGCTTGGACAGGGTGGCGGGGTCCTCGGAGGGGTCGAGGGCCGGCACGATGATGTGCGCGGTCATGATGGCCTCGGCTCCGGCGGCGATCGCGGCGCGGAAGGGCGGCAGGTCGAGCGTCTCCCACTGGGCGCGGGTGTGGCCGATGCGGGGGACGCCGGTGTGGCTGTCGGTGGTGGTGTCGCCGTGCCCGGGGAAGTGCTTGGCGGTGGCGGTCACTCCCCCGTCCCGGTAGCCGCGCAGCTGCGCGGTGACCATGGACGACACCAGCGCCGGGTCGGAGCCGAAGGAGCGGACGCCGATGACGGGGTTGGCGGGGTTGACGTTGACGTCGGCGTCGGGCGCGTAGTCCTGGTTCACGCCGATGGCGCGCAGTTCCCGCCCGGTGATGCGGGCGAGCGCTCCGGCGTCGGCGGTGCTGCGCCCGGCGGCCAGCGCCATGCTGCCGGGCGACTGGGTGGCGGGCGGCTGGACGCGCGCGACGATGCCGCCCTCCTGGTCGGTGGCGATGGTCTCGGGGACGCGGTGCGGCTGGGCCATCGCGGCGCGCTGGATGCCGTTGGAGAACCCGGCGAGCTGCCCGGGGTCGGCGACGTTGTTGGCGTAGTAGATGAATCCGCCGGGGTGGTAGCGGGCGACGATCTGCGCGGCGTTGTCGACACCGTACAGCTTCCGGTTGGCGGCGACGTCGGCGGGGTCGGCGGTGTCGGCGCTCTTCCCGTAGACCTGCAGGACGAACAGCTGGGCGGCCTTGTCCTGCAGGCTCATCGAGCGCAGCAGCCGCACGAGGGCGGGGTCCTTGCCGGCGTCGCGTCCGGTGGTCTGGGCGTGGGCGGCGGGCGCGGTGAGCGCGGTGGCGGCGAGCGCTCCGGCGGCCAGTCCCGCGACGGCGCGGCGGGCGCCGCCGGTGCCGGGTGCGCGGGTGCCGAGCACACGGATGCTGAGCGCGCGGGTGCGGGGTGCGCTCTCGGGGGGCCGGGGAGGACGGTGCGTACGGGGCAGGTGCATGACGGCTCCCTCCGCCCCCGAGCTGCTAATTGATCAAGGTTCTGCTGGCACGCTAACCCGGTGGGGCGGGCTCGTCCACGGCAATGGTCGACGATGTGGTCCGGGTCCGTCCTGCTGCGGGTAAAGGCGGGCGCGGCCGCCGCGCCGGCCGGTGTGCCGGGGCTCGGCGGGTCAGGGGCGGGTGATGAAGGCGAGGGCGGCGTCGGTGACGGCGGCGGGGTCGCGTCCGGCGTCGATGAGGCGGGCGGCGCCGTCGAGGGTGCCGAGGATGAGGGCGGCGGTGGCGTCGGGGTCGGGGTCGCCGCGGTCGGCGAGCGCCTCGCGCAGCGGCGCGATGAGGGCGCGCTGCCGGTCGGCGAGCCAGTCCAGGCATGCGGGGGGCAGCCCGGCGGCGGCGATGGCGTCGGTGACGCGGCGGTCGTCGCTGCGGGCGAACTCCAGGTGGCCGCGGACGTAGGCGGCGATGCGCGCGGCGGGGCCGTCCGGTTCGGCGGCGGCGGTGGCGGTGCGCAGCCGGTCCGTCCAGTCGGCGAAGACGTCGGCGGCGAGCTGGGCGAGGATGTCGCCGGTGGAGCCGTAGTACTTGTAGACGCTGGAGCGGGCGAGGCCGGCGCGGGCGCCGACCGACGCCGGGGTCACCGCCTGCGCGCCGTCGGCGAGCAGGATGTCGCGGGCGGCGGCCTGCAGGGCGGTGTGCCTGCGGGCGCGGTGCTCGGCGACGGTCGGGGCGGTGATCCTCGGCATGCGGTCTCCTTCCGCGGCGGGGAGGTGCGGGCGCGGCTAGTTCATTCTGCCGTCCCGGATGCGCACGACGCGGTCGGCGGTGCCGAGCAGGCCCTCGTCGTGGGTGACCAGGACGGTGGCGGTGCCGCGCCGGTGGGCCTGCTCGGCCAGCAGCGCGACGATGTCGCGGGCGCGGTGCTGGTCGAGGGCGGCGGTGGGCTCGTCGGCCAGCAGCAGCGCGGGCCGGTTCATCAGGGCGCGGGCGATGCCGACGCGCTGGCGTTCGCCGCCCGACAGCTCGTGGGGGCGGCGGTGGGCCTTGGCGGTCATCCCGACGGCGTCCAGCAGTTCGGCGGCGCGGTCGCGGTGCTCGCGGGTGACGCGCCCGCCCAGGTGCGCGACGAGCAGCAGCTGGTCGCGGGCGGTGAGGGAGGGCAGCAGGTTGGCGGACTGGAACACGTAGCCGATGCCGGTGCGGCGCAGTGCGGTGCGGCGCGCGGGCGCGGCGGCGGTGACGTCGGTGCCGCCGACGGCGACGGTGCCCTCGGTGGGGGTGATCAGCGCGCCGGCGACGGCGAGGAGGCTGGACTTGCCCGAGCCGGAGGGGCCGGCGACGGCGACGACCTCGCCTGCCTCGACGGTGAGGTCGACGCCGTCGAGGGCGGTGACGAGGGTGTCGCCGGCGCCGTAGCGCAGGGTGACGCCGGACAGGGTGAGCCCGGTGCGGGTCGCGGTGGCGGTCATCGGTGGCCTCCCAGGGCGGTGAGCGGGTCGACGGAGGTGACGCGGCGCAGGGCGGCGACGGTGCCGAGCACGCCGAGGACGATCAGCAGCCCGGCGGCGGTCGCCAGCGGCGCGGCCTCCAGGGCGATGGGGACGGTGCGGGACGCGGCGTGCAGCCCGGCGGTGATGCCGACGCCGGCCGCGGTGCCGACGGCGGTGGCCGACACCAGCACGACCAGCACCTGCGCGACGGCGTCGCGGGCCAGGTACCAGGCGGATCCGCCGAGCGCCCGGACCAGGGCGATCTCCCCTCGTCGCTGGACGGTCCACACGACGAAGAACGCGGCGACGACCAGCATCGAGATCAGGTACAGGAACACCTTGATCAGCGTCATGGTGGCGGTCTCGGCGGCGAATCCGGGCGAGGCGGAGTAGGACTTCTCCTTGGTGAGGACCTGCGCGTCCCCGCCGCCGGCGACCGAGGGCGCGGCGTCCAGGGCGATCGCGGTGGCCTGCTGGTAGGCCTGCGCGGGCGGTGTGCCGGGCAGGCCGTAGTGGACGCGCTGCCAGGTGCGCAGCGGCGCGTAGACGACGGCGACGTGGGTGAAGGACCGGTCGCCGACGGTGCCGATGACGGGCAGCGCGGCGCCGCTGCGCTCGACGCGGAGGGTGTCGCCGATCCGGACGCCGTCGTCGGCGAGGCGGGCGGATATCAGCACGCCGTCGGGGACGGAGCCGAGCGCGCGGCCGGCGGCGGGGCGGGGCGCGATGAAGGAGCCGGGTTCCATGCCGAACACGGCGATGTCGAGGTCCTGGCCGGTGCGGGCGTTCTTGGCGTGGGCGAGCTGGTTGCCGTAGGCGGCGGCCCTGCGGACGCCGGGCCGTGCCGCCCAGGCGGCGGCGTCGCCGGCGGGGACGGTGCTGCGCGAGTACAGGTCCCCCTCGACGCCGCGCTGGAAGGCGAAGTGGGTGACGGGCATGGCGCGCAGCGCGGACACGCCGTCGCCGACGAGTCCGGACGACAGGCCGGTGAGGACGGCGGCGAGCACCGAGATCAGCGCGATCACGGTGCCCATCAGCAGGAAGCGGCCGCGGGCGAACCGCAGGTCGCGGAGGGCGAGGAACACGGAGGGGCTCCGGAGGGATGGTTGGCGACAGTATGTCGCCAACCTTATGTTGGCGACACGATGTCGCCAAAAGCGGGGGTCACTTCCGGCGCCGGAGCCGCCCGAGCCACCGCCGTGCCCACCGCGGTGCCCATCGCGGTGTGCGCCGCTCGCGGCGGGGCGGCGTCGTCCGGGTCAGCGGGTGCTCCTCCACCTCGTAGCGGCGGACATAGGCGCCGGCGAACGCCTGCACGCTCGCGCCGAACGGCAGCGCCACCAGCGCCCCGACCGGTCCGGCGACCGCGACCCCGGCCAGCACCAGCCCGAACGCGACGGCGGGGTGCATGTCCAGCGTCCGGGCGGTGATGCGGGGCTGCAGCAGGTAGTTCTCGATCTGCTGGTAGGCGATGATGAACAGCAGGACCCACAGCGCCGTCGACGGCGAGCGGGTCAGCGCGATCAGCACCGGCACCGCGCCCGCCAGGTAGGTGCCGACCGCCGGGATGAACTGCGACACCACCCCCACCCACAGCGCCAGCGTCACCGCGTACGGCACTCCGAGGCCGGCGAGCGCGATGTAGTGCGCGACGGCGGAGATCAGCGCCAGCAGCGCGCGCGAGTAGATGTAGCCGCCGGTCTTGTCGATCGCGATCTCCCAGGCCCGCAGCACCGCGCGCTGCCGGTGCGGCGGCAGCAGCGAGCACACCGTCCGGCGCAGCTGCGGGCCCTGCGCCGACAGGTAGAAGGTGAACAGCAGCACCCCGAGCGCCTTGAAGATCACTCCGAAGGCGGTGGTGCCGATCCCCCACACGTTCTGCGCGAGGTCCGACACGTGCCGCGACAGCGTGCCCGTCACCGTCGGGAGCCGCTGGAACAGGGTGTCGCGCGACAGGCGGGTGCCGAAGGTGGCGTTGATCCAGTCGATGACGTGCCGGACGTAGCCGGGGAACCCGTTGATCAGGTGGCTGGTCTGGGTGGCCAGCAGCGATCCGATGCCGCCGACGAAGGCGGCGAGCAGCACGGCGATCACCACGAACATCAGCCCGGTGGCGGCGCCGCGCCGCCATCCGCGGGCGGCCAGGCGGTTCACCGCGGGTTCGATCGCGAACGCCAGGAACAGCGAGACCAGTACGAGCAGCAGCAGGCCGCGCAGCCGTGCCAGCAGCCACAGCAGCGCCAGGAACGCCAGGGTGATCACGCCGGCGAGCGCGAACGCCCGGGGCAGCCACGGCGGCATCCGCCGCGAGCAGGCCCCGCCGGCCCCGGCCGGAGCCGCGCCGGGAGGCGCAGCCGGTGGGGGCGGTGGGGGCGCCGCGTCGGGCGGGACGTCGGCGGGCT
>NZ_JBEYYT010000301.1:0-11816 GCF_040645715.1 Spirillospora sp. NPDC046719
CACCTCGCAGACGTCCGGTGGCGTGCTCCCCCCCCCCCCCCCCCCGGGGGGGGGCGGCCCGGGCATTCGCGCCATCCCCCAGCCCCGCCCCGCGCCCCCCCCCCGGAGCGGGGCCCCGCCCCCCCCCCCCGAGACCGGGCTGCTGTGCGTGACCCTCCTGGAGGGGCTGCGCCGCACCTGGGACCTGCGGCAGTGGTGGGGCGAGTTCGTCGAGCAGTGCTGGTTCCTCGCCCGGGTGACCAGCGTGCCGGTGATGCTGATCGCGGTGCCGCTCGGCGCCACCATCTCGCTGCAGGTCGGCGACATCGCCCGGCAGCTCGGCGCCCAGTCGGGCACCGGCGCGCTGCTGACCGCCGCGATGATCCAGCAGGTGGCCCCGCTGGCCGCCGCGCTGCTGGTCTCCGGCGTCGGCGGCTCGGCCATCACCGCGGACATGGGCGCCCGCAACATCCGCGACGAACTCGCGGCCATGGAAGTCATGGGCATCAACCCGATCCACCGCCTGGTCACCCCCCGGCTGTGGGCGGCGAGCATGGTGTCCGGCCTGCTCTGCTCCGTCGTGATCCTGGCGGGCGTGCTCGGCGGCTACTACTTCAACGTCATCCAGCAGGGCGTCAGCCCGGGCGCGTTCTTCGACGGCGCGACGACCCTGCTGCAGTTCTCGGACCTGGTCATCACCCTGTTCAAGGCGTGGATCTTCGGGTTCATCGCCGCCGCGGTCGCCTGCTACATGGGCATGAACTGCGACCTCGGACCGGTCGGCGTCGGCCGGGCGGTGAACAAGGCGGTGGTGGTCACCTCGATCGTGGTGTTCGCCACCAACTACATCCTCACCATGATCTACCAGGTCCTGTTCCCCCCGAGGTTCTGATGGTCGCCATTTCCCCCGTACGCAAGCTGGGCCGGGCCTTCAAGGGCCGCGCGGCCGGGCTGTCGGCCTCGGCCAACCTGCCGATCTTTCTCGGCCGGGTGCTGTACCACCTCCTCTTCGACATCATCATCCGGCGCAAGTACGGCAAGACGCTGGCCAAGCAGGTCAGCGACATCTCCGTCGGCGTCGGCGCGCTGGTGATCGGCGGCGGCATGATCTTCGTCATCGCGACGATGTCGCTGGCCACCGGCGCGATGGTCGGCCTGCAGGGCTACCCCGGGCTCGAACGCATCGGCGCGGAGGCGTTCACCGGGCTCGTCGCCAGCTACTCCAACGTCCGCGAGGTCACCCCGATCATCGCGGGCGTGGCGCTGGTCGCGCAGGTCGGCACCGGCTTCACCGCGGAGATCGGCGCGATGCGCATCTCCGAGGAGATCGACGCGCTGGAGGTCATGGGCATCAACTCGCTGGCCTACCTGGTGTGCACCAGGGTCGCGGCCGGCGTCATCGCGCTCGTCCCGCTCTACCTGGTGTCGCTGTTCATGGCGTTCTTCGCCACCCGGTTCATCACGATCCAGTACTTCGGCCTGTCGCCCGGCATCTACGACTACTACTTCCACCTGTACCTGCCGCCGATCGACGTGTTCTACAGCGTCATCAAGGTCGCCGTCTTCGCGTTCATCGTGATGTTCATCCACTGCTACCGCGGCTACTACGCCGCGGGCGGCCCGGTCGGCGTCGGCGTCGCCGCGGGCCGCGCGATCCGGGAGTCCACCATCCTGATGATCCTGATGAACCTGCTCCTGTCGTACATCTTCTGGGGCCACGGCAGCACGGTGAGGCTGACCGGATGAGCGACGAGAGCCTCTCCTCCCGGTCCAGGACGATCTTCGGCCTGGTCGGCGCCGGCGTGATCGCGGTCGCCGCGGTCGCCGTCGGGATCTCCACCACCCCCTCGTACGCGGGCTCCACCTACTACGACGCGACGTTCGGCACCGCCGGCCAGGGCCTGGACCCCGGCAAGTCGGACGTGAAGATCCGCGGCATCGCGGTCGGCGCCGTCGACACGATCAAGCTCGGCCGCGACGGCCGGGTGACCGTGAAGATCCGCGTCGACAAGGGGGTCCGGGTCCCCGACACGGCCACCGCGACGATCGAGCCGGTCTCGGTGTTCGGGCCGAAGGACCTGGTGCTGGACCCCGGCGCGCACGAGCTGTCCGGCCCGTTCCTCAAGGACGGCGGGCGGGTCGTGAAGACCGCCGACCCGCAGGACCTGTCGCAGACGGCGTGGCCCGCCTACAACCTCACCAAGGCGATCAACCCGGACGAGGTGGCGACGATCCTGCACACCCTCGGCGCCGGGCTGTCCGGTGAGGGGCCGGCGGCGCGCCGGCTGATCCAGAACGGGTCGACGGTGGTGGACGCCACGTACGCCGACCGCGCCTACATCCAGGCGCTGCTCAACGACATCAACGGGCTGTCGGGCACGCTCGCCGCGCACGGTGACAACATCACCCGGTTCACCGGCGACTTCAACACGCTGTCGCAGGTGATCAACGCCAAGCCGGACAAGATCGACCAGCTGCTCACGCAGGCGGGGCGGCTCGGCGACACCGTCGGCACCACGATGCGCGGGCACGGCGCGAACCTCGGGAAGCTCATCGACGACGTCGGCGGGGTCGCCGCGACGGTGCACTCCGAGAACGACAAGCTGCCGGTGCTGATGGACAGCCTCAACGGCTTCTTCGCCCTGCTGGCGCGCATCATCCGGATCCCCGGGCCGTCGGGCACCACGATCGCGCAGGCCAAGGAGGCGCTCAGCCTCGACCTGTGCCAGGTCTTCATCGACGTGTGCACCACCGACCCGTTCCAGCCCAAGGGCAAGACGGCGAGCACGGCGGGAGGGCGGCCATGAGCCCGGTACGCGGCAAGGCCGCGCGCGGGCCGGAGTACACCACGATCCTGAAGTTCCTGGTCTTCCTCGTGGTGACCCTCCTGCTGACCTTCTACATCGGGCAGCAGATCCTCGGCGCCAGCTTCAACTCCCGCTACCGGCTGACCGCGACGTTCGACGACGTCACGGGCCTGCTCACCGGCGACGAGGTGAAGGTGGCGGGGACGCCGGTCGGCCAGGTGAAGAGCATCAAGGTGGTGCGCGGCAAGGCCGTGGTCGGGATGGCGGTCGACAAGGACGTCCGGCTGCCCGCCGACTCCACCGCCGCCGTCCGCTGGCGCAACGTGATGGGCCAGCGGGTCATCTACCTGGAGCCGGGCAGCAGCCCGGCGAGGCTCGGCAACGGCGACCGGGTGCCGCACACCCGGTCGGTGGTGGACCTCGGCGAGATCCTCAACAGCCTCGGCCCGCTCACCCAGAGCCTCGACCCGAACCAGCTCAACAAGATCCTCTTCTCCTTCTCGCAGGCGCTGGACGGCAACGAGCAGAACATCGCGCTGCTGACCGACAACCTCGACGCGCTGCTGCAGACCTTCGAGGCCCGCCGCGACACGATCAAGGGGATGATCGACAACTACGAGACGGTCAGCGACGCGATCGCCAAGCGGGACACCCAGATCGCCGCCAGCGTCGACAACCTGGCGTCGCTGACCGGCGTGTTCGCCGACAACCGCAAGCTGCTGGAGAACGCGGTCGTGCAGATCTCGGGCGTCACCACCAACCTGAACGCGGTGCTCGGCGGCAACGACGCGCAGCTCGCCCGCATCATCGACAACCTCGGCAAGTTCAGCAACACGTTCCGGCTGAACGTCGACCAGCTGGAGAAGATGGTGCAGCAGCTTCCGCTGACCCTCCGCGAGCTGTTCGCCGCCGCCAACGGCGGGCACTTCCTGCGCACCAACGCGCTGTGCCTGAACGTCGTGCAGGGGCCGTGCCCCTTCCCGATGCAGCTGCCGAAGGCGCCCGGCACCAAGCAGCCGTCCAAGCAGGACCTGACCAAGCTGAAGGCGATGCTGACGGGGAGTGGCGGCTGATGGCGCTCAAGTCCCTGCGGGACGTCAACCAGCGGCTCGTCGCGATCGTGACGCTCGCGGTGCTCGCCGCCGCGCTGATCTTCGCGTTCGCGATCGGCCAGCTGCACCTGTTCGACCAGGGCTACACGATGAGCGGCTACTTCTCCGACCAGGCCGGCATCAAGAAGGGCGACGACGTGCGCGTCGCCGGCGTGAAGTCCGGCCGGGTCACCGCGGGGGCGCCGCACTCCGCCCACGGCCGGGTCCTCATCACCTGGCACGTCAACGCCGGCATCGACCTCGGCCGCGACACCCGCGCGGAGATCGAGACGACGACGCTGCTCGGCGGCCGCTACCTGAAGCTGTCCGGCCCGGTCGCCAGGCCGTACCTGGCGAGCCTGCCGGAGTCCCGGCGGCGGATCCCGCTGGACCACACCGGCGTCCCGTTCACCGTGCCGCAGGCGCTGGAGAACACCCAGAACATCGTCGGCAAGCTCGACGAGAAGAGCATGACGAAGCTGCTGTCGGAGGTCGCGGCGATCAAGTCGCCGGGCGCGGCGAAGCTGCACCGGATCCTGGCGAACATCCAGGACCTGTCGCGCACGCTCAACGACTCCTACCCGCAGATCCAGAACCTGATCGAGGCCAGCAAGACCATCACCGGCACGCTGGCGAGCAAGGACGACAAGCTCCGGGAGATCATCGACTCCAGCCAGGTGCTGCTGCAGTCGCTGGTGAACCGGCGCAACGAGCTCGCCGCGACGATCGGGCAGGGCAGCCGGACGGTCCGCACCCTCGACAACGTCATCTCCAGGAACCAGAAGAAGCTGGACGCGCTGCTGGACAACCTGCACCTGCTGACCACCCGGCTGGCGCCGAACATGGACGCGCTGAACACCGACTTCTCGCTGCTCGGCCCGACGTTCCAGCAGGTCGCGAACCTGAAGGGGAACGGGCCCTGGATCGAGGGCGTGCTCACCGGGCTCGGGCCGATCCAGCCGCCGGGACCGATCTCCACGCGGCGTTCCCCAGCCGGGCAGGGAGGCAACTGATGGGCCGCCTCATTCCGACGAAGCCGGCCCGGGCCGTCGCGGCGGCGCTCGCGCTGGCGCTGGCCGCCGCGCTCGGCGGCTGCTCGATCGGCTCGTCCGGCGGCGAGCGGACGATGACCGTCTACGTGCCGAAGGCGCGCTCGTTCTACCCGCAGTCGAAGGTCCTGGTGATGGGCGTCGACGTCGGGCGGGTCGACACGGTGAAGCAGCTGGACGACAAGATCAAGGTGACGTTCCACATCGGCCGGGACGTCCCGCTGCCGCAGGGCGTGCAGGCGTCGATCGTCCCGCTGAACCTGGTGGGCGAGCGGAACCTGGTGCTGCACCCGGCGTGGAAGCCGGGCGAGCCGAAGGAGACCTCCAACGTCATCCCGATCGAGCGGACGACCGTGCCGGTCGAGGTGGACGACGCGCTGAACTCCTTCACCAACCTGGCGAACGCGCTCGACCCGACGAAGATGCAGACGGCGCTCGGCAAGGCCGCCGACTCCGTGAACGGCAACGGCAAGGAGTTCAACGCCACGCTGGAGCAGAGCGCCCGGCTGGTGGAGAACGTCGCCGGGCAGGACAAGGACCTGATCGAGGTCGCGCAGAACCTCAGCCGGATGGCCGGCGTGGTCCGCGGCCGCGAGCAGGTGCTCGGCACCATGATCCAGGACTTCGGGCAGGCGACGCAGGTGCTCGCCTCCGAGCGCGGCGACCTGCAGGAGCTGATCGGCGCGGTGCTGGACCTGTCGAAGAACGGCGACAAGCTGCTCAAGAGGTACAAGGGGCAGCTGCCCTACGACCTCGCCGTCCTCACCCGGGTCGCGCTGGTGCTGAAGGGCAACACCAAGCAGATCGCGCAGCTGCTGAACGTGCTGCCGGGCGTCAGCGGCGCCCTCATCGGCGGCTACGGCAAGAAGGACAAGTCGCTGCACATCCGGTTCGCCACCGACGCGTTCGTGCGGACGTGGCTGAAGGGCCTGATGGACAGCGACGAGGTCGCCTGCCCGCTTCCCGCGCCCAACTCCAACTGTCCCTGGCAGAACGGAGGCAACTGATGGGCAGGAAGGTCGTCTTGCTCGTCCTCGCCACGGTCCTCGCGCTCTCGGGCTGCAACTACAAGACGGTCGGGGCGCCGAAGGGGCACCTGACCCTGACCGCCGAGTTCAGCGACGTGCAGGGGCTGGTCGCCGGGCACAGCGTGAAGATGTCCGACATCACGATCGGCAGCGTCACCAAGGTGGAGCTGGACGGCTACCGCGCCAAGGCGACGCTGTCCATCAAGGACGGGATCAAGATCCCGCAGGGCACCCGCGCCGAGATCAAGGTGACGTCGCTGCTCGGTGAGAACTTCGTCGACCTGCAGATGCCGCCGGGCGCCAGCATGGACCGCGGCCCGTTCCTGGCGAACCACGCGGCGATCACGCAGACCAGCGTGCAGCCGGCGTTCGAGCAGGTCGTCGGGCAGGCGGGCCCGCTGGTGCAGGCGCTGGCCGGCAACGACGTGGCGACGGTCGTCAACGCCGGCGCCACCGCGCTGGACGGCAACGGCACGCGGCTCAACACCTCGATCGCCAAGGCGACGAGCCTGCTGAAGCTCGTCGCGGACCAGCGCGAGCAGCTCGGCGAGTCGGTCGACCACCTCGCCAAGCTGGGCCGGTCGCTGGCCGCCGGGGACGGCGCGCTGAACGAGGCGCCCGTCCAGATCGAGCGCACCACCCGGCTGCTGGACCAGGACAAGCGGAAGATCCTCGGCACGGTCGCGAAACTCACCGAGGCGGCCCGGCAGCTGAACGACAAGGTGCTCGAAGGGCGGGTCGCCCGGTTCCGCAAGCTGCTGGACGACCTCGACCCCGTCCTCGCGCAGCTCGGCAACAACCGCACCCGGCTGACGAACCTGGTCAACGGGCTGGTGACCTTCACCGACAAGCTCCCGAGGGCCAGCTACGACGGGCAGCTGCTGCTGTACCCGCTGCTGAACATCCTCTGGCCGGACGGGACGCCGGTGCTCGGCGGCGACAAGCCCGCGAAGAAGAAGAGCAAGGCGACGGGCGGCGGCAGCGGCGGCAGCGGCGGCGGCGCGGGGGACACCGAGCTGCCGAAGCAGTTCCGGACCGCGTTCCCCGACCTCGACAAGATCCTGCAGGGGCGGCAATGACCAGGCGAGTGACGATCAACCTGGCGGTGTTCGGCGCACTCGCCGTGATCATGATCGTGTGGGCGTTCCGGAACGTGGTGCACTTCGACTTCATCGAGCGGCCGTACCACATCACGGCCGAGTTCGAGTCGTCGCCGGGCCTGCACCCGAACTTCGAGGTCGACTACCTCGGCCTGCGGGTCGGCAAGATCGACTCGGTGAAGCTGCGGGGGAACAAGGTCGTCGTCCGGCTCGACATGGAGCGCGGGGTGAAGATCCCGCGCGGCGTCACCGCGGCGGCGGCCCGCAAGTCCGCGGTCGGCGAGCCGGTGGTCGAGCTGACCCCCGCCCCCGGGCAGGCGGGCGCGCCGCCGATGAAGCCCGGCACCGTCATCCCGGTGTCGCAGACGAAGGTCCCGCCGAAGTACAGCGACCTGTTCGGCGCGGTCATCAAGTCCCTGGACGCCATCAACCCCGACGACGCGAAGGTGCTCACCCACGAGCTGGCGGAGGGCCTCGCGGGCCGCGAGGACTCGATCCGCCAGATCGTCAACGGCGGCGACGAGCTCACCCAGACGTTCGCGCAGAACACCGAGCTGCTGGACGGGCTGACCCGGGACCTCGGCAAGATCACCAGCGTGCTGAACCGGAACCGGGGAGCGCTCGGGGCGGGCATCGACAACGTCGCCGCCCTCACCTCGGCGCTCGCGCAGATGCGCGGCCAGCTCGCCGAGCTGCGCGACCGCGGCCCCGGCCTGCTGTCCACGGTGAACCAGCTGCTGGACGAGACCGGCCCGAACTTCAATTGCACGGTCGACACGCTCGGCAACTGGGGCATCTCCGCCTACAACCCGAACTACCTGTCGGACCTGAAGACGACCCTCGCCGTCGCGCCGCAGCTCAAGACCGTCCTCGACAACGTCATCGGGCTGGACCAGGGCAAGCCCGTGCTGAACGTCATCTTCGAGATCACGCTGAAGCACCAGGCGGCGCTGGAGTACAAGTACCCGCTGCCGCAGCCGCAGCTGGCCACCGTGCCGACGTGCGCCGGGGGCCGGACGCCGGACCTGGACGTCAAGCAGAACACCTACCGGGCGAAGAACCCGGGCGACGTGATCCCCACCCACGATCCCGCGCTCGACAAGCCGCTGAAGGCGCAGAACGCCGCGAACAACGGCAAGGACTCTTCTGGTGGGCCACCGGTTTGGCTAATCTACATTCCCCCGGTTCTGGCACTGATGGTGCTGATCAGGGTCATGATGGGCTCGGTGCCCGTGGTGTCCCGCCTGTCCCGGCTTCGCCGCCGGCACAAGGACTGACCCCAATCCCCGTAGGAGTACCGAAGTGACAGCCAAGACCACCAAGGAAGCCGCGGACGCCGCCCGGGAGAGCCACCCGGACGGCGAGGCCGACGAGGTCGAGGCGGTCGCGTCCGAGCAGGACGAGGCGGTCGAGGACGCGGAGGCCGCGCAGGCCGGGGCGTCGGAGCAGGAGGACGGCGCCGCGGAGGCCGCCGAGCGGCCCGCCGCCGCGCGGCCGAAGCGCAAGCGGCGGGTCCGGGTCATCGAGGTCATCGACGACGATGACGACCTCGAGGACGTCCTGGAGGCGATCGAGGCCGAGGACGAGGAGGACGAGCGCCCGGCCCGGCCCGCGAAGGCGGCCCGGCCCGCGGCGAAGGCGGCGAAGCCCGCCGCGAAGGCGTCTCCCGCACGGCCCGCCGCGGCGAAGCCCCGTCCGGAGCGGCTCGAGCCCCCGGAGGAGGAGGCCGAGGAGCGGGCGGACGCGGCGGCGCGTCCGGCGCGCAAGGTCGGCCCGTTCTCCTACACCCCGACCCGCCCGCCGAAGGAGCACGCCGGCTCGTCGTCGCTGGTCCGCGTCATCGCGACGGTCGTCGTGGTGGCGGTGCTGGCGAGCCTCGCGATCTGGCAGTGGACGAGGGCGAGCGGCCTGGCGTCGGACAAGGACGCCCGCGGCGAGGTCTCCAAGGTGGCCCTGCAGTACGGGGACGTGGCGTTCAACTACAACGCGTCCAACTACCAGTCGCAGGCGGCCAAGGCCGAGAAGCTTATGGGCGGCGACCTGCTCGACCAGTTCAAGCAGTCCACGCTGCCGACCTTCGCTGCCGGGTTCAAGACCGACCCTCAGTTCGCGGTCACGTCCAAGAGTTCCGACATCTTCGTCGGCAGCGTCAACGGCAAGTTCGCCACGGCGGTCGTGATGGTCGACATCAGCTTGCAGACCAAGGATGGGAAGGTGAGCCAGCCGGCCACGCTGCTGCGCCTCGCGCTGGCGAAGATCGACGGCAAGTGGAAGGTCACCAAGCAGTACCCGTCGGGAGTCAACGACAGCAACGCGAGTCAAGGCGGCAACGGCCTGGTTCCGGGGAGCAGCGCCGCGTCGCCGTCCCCGAGCACGACCGGGAGCGGCAAGCCCAAGAACTGACGCACGCGGCGTCCCGCGCCCCCCCCCGGGGGAGGCGGGCGGGGGGCGGGGGGGGGTGGGGGGGGGGTGGTGGGGGGGGGGGGGGGGGGTTTGGTTTGGGTGGGAGCGTTCGGTCTCAGACGGCGGCACCCGGGTGCCGGACGAGGTGATCCACGAGTTCGGCGCGCTGCTCGGCGCCGCGGCCCTGCTGGAGCGCATCGCGGGCCGCGAGCTGGAGCGCCGCTGCGGCATCCGGCACGCGGTGTTCGAGGTGCTGCTCCGGCTGTCGTCCGCGGGCGCGGACTGCCCCGACATGGGCGGGCTGGCCGGCGAGCTGATCCTCACCAGCGGCGGCATGACCCGGCTGGTCGACCGGATGCAGGAGGCGGGGCTCGTCCGCCGCCGGCCGCACGAGGGCGACCGCCGCCGGCACCTGGTCGAGCTCACCGACGCGGGCCGCGCCAAGCTCGACGAGGCGATGCGGGTGCACGCCGAGACGCTCCGCGAGCACTTCGCGGGCCCCCTCACCGACGAGCAGCGCCACGCCCTCGTCTCGGCCCTCCGCACCCTGAGCACCACCGCCCGCAAGGAACTCGGCACCCTGAGATAACCGCAAGCCGCAGCGCCACGTGCCGCACGCCGCACGGTCACGGCAGGCCTTAGCCGTGGCGGGAGGATCGACCGGCTCGTGACGGGGGTTCCAGGGGGTCGCCCCCCTGGGAATCATCTCGAGTAGTGCTCGACGACGAGTTGCTCGTCGCAGATGACGGGGATCTCGTGGCGTTCGGGGAGGCGGGTGAGCCGGGCGGCGAGGGCGTCGTGGCGGACGTCGAGGTAGGGCGGGACCGTGTCGGTGTGGCCGCCGGCGGCGGCGATCTGGAAGGCGTCCATGCCGCGGCTGCGTTCGGCGACGGTGATGACGTCGCCGGGGCGGAGGCGGAAGGAGGGGCGGTCGACGCGGCGGCCGTTCACGAGGATGTGGCGGTGCACGACGAACTGGCGGGCCTGGTAGATCGTGCGGGCGAGGCCGGCGCGCAGGACGAGCGCGTCCAGCCGGCGTTCGAGGTCGACGAGGAGGGCCTCGCCGGTCTTGCCGCCGGCCTTGGCGGCCTTGGCGAAGGCGTTGGCGAGCTGGGCCTCGCGGATGTTGTACTGCGCGCGGAGCCGCTGCTTCTCGCGGAGCCGGACCTTGTAGTCGCTCTCCTGCTTGCGGGCGCGGCCGTGCACGCCGGGCGGGTAGGGGCGGGCCTCGAAGTACTTGACGGACTTCGGGGTCAGCGGGATGCCGAGGGCCCGGGAGAGGCGGACCTTGGGCCGGGGGTTGTTCATCGCGCTCCTCAGTGGTTAGGTAAGCCTTAGTTAGGCAAGCCTAACTCAGTACGTCAAGGAGGCCATGGTGGGGCGAGCGGACACGACGGGGACGCGGGTGGGCGGGCCGACGGCGGCGGAACGGGCGCGGACGCTCGCCTACGGCATGGGGGACGGCGTCCTCGCGGCGCCGGGCGTCCCGCACACGCCCGTCCCGGCGTACACGACGGACCTCGACGGGCGGCCGCTGCTGCTCCTGCCGAAGGACTCGCCGCTGGTCAGGGCGCTGGACGGGGAGGAGGACCTGCCCGCCACGCTGCGGATCTGCGACGTCGCGCCGGTGCCGCTCGCCGACCGGGTACGGGGCCGGGCGTGGCTGCACGGATGGCTGACGGAGCTGCCGCCGGCCGGGCTGCGGGCCGCCGCGCTGCGGCTGTCCCGCCCGCACCCGCGTCCCGAACTGCTCGACCTGGCCGCCGAGGAGCCGCCGAGCGACGGGGAGTGGACGGTGCTCACGATGGACGTCGCGCAGGTCGAGATCGAGGACGCCTGGGGCGGTGCGACCCTCGAACCCGAGGAGTACGCGGCCGCCGCGCCGGACCCGTTCGCGGCGATCGGCGCGGGCATCCTGGCGCACCTGGACTCCTGCCACCGCGACGAGCTGAAGGGCCTGCTGCCGGTGTCGGCGTCCCCGTCCGGCGACCCGGACGGGCTGCCGGAGGTCCGGCCGCTCGGGCTGGACCGGTACGGGATGTGGCTGCGCTGCTCCGCTCCGTCGCCGGACGCGGGCGGGACGTTCGACCTGAGGCTGACGTTCGGCGAGCCGGTCAGTGATCTCCACGGCCTGCGCCGGGTGTACCGGCACCTGTTCGCGCACGCGACCCCGTAGTCCGTACGGGACGAACACCGAAATATCCGTCCATATGGCCGTGATCTCACGGATGGCGCGGACCGTCCCCTCCGGGACATGCTCGGGTCTCCGGCCGCGGGACGCCGCCCGCCGCCCGCCCGGGACGCCCCGGCCGCCGGCTCGCCCTCGCGGGGTGGGTGAGCAGGCGGACGGGAACCGTAC
>NZ_JBEYYT010000302.1:0-11815 GCF_040645715.1 Spirillospora sp. NPDC046719
CCGGACGGGATCGGCGCGGCCGTGAGGGCTGCGGGGGCGCGGGTCAGGCGCCCAGGGCCGTGGTGGTGACGGGACTGCCGAGGGCGCTGCCCTGCGCCCACTTGGCGAACGGCAGCTGCCAGTAGCCCCAGCCGTTCGTCCACTGGAGCTGGCGCTTGGTGCCGGTGATCGTGACCAGGTCGCCGCGGTAGGACCAGTTGTAGAACCACTGCGCGTCGCCCGCGGGGGAGCGGACGCAGCCGTGGCTGCAGTTGCGGTTCCCGAGGCAGGTCGGGTCGTCCATGTTCTGGTGGATGTACTCGCCGCTGTTGGAGATGCGGGTCGCGAACGGGACCTGCTCGTCGTACCAGCCCGGGTCGCCCTTCTTCTTGCCCGGCGGGCGCATCCGCTCCAGGCGGCTGTGGTCCATGGTGAGGTGGACGCCGCTGGTGGTGAGCAGGTGGTCGACGCCGTCGGACTGGACGTCGCCGCCCGCGCCGAGGCTGACGCCCCAGGTGCGGACCGTCCGGCCGTTCTTCTTCACGACGAGCTTGTCGGTCCTGGCGTTGACCTGGACGGTGTGGGAGTCGCCGATCTTGAACTTGCGGGTCACGTCCTTGGCGCCGAACACGTTGTCGCCGATCTTCAGCCCGGCGTAGTGGACGGTGACCGACACCTGCTGGTGCGGCTCCCACGGGTGCTTGGGGCGGAACACCAGGGACGGCAGACCGTTGAACGACTCGCCCGGCGCCAGCCACCGCCACGCGCCCTCGGTCGGCTTGGTCGAGGAGATCTCGATGCTCTTCTCGACGGCGGCGCGCGCCTTGGCCGGCACGGCCTTGTTGAACTGGATGAAGACCGGCATCCCGGTGCCGACCGTCTCGTTCGGGCTCGGCACCACGTTGTTGATCACGGTCGCGGCGGTGGCCCTGCTCGCCTTGAACGCGCTGGTGGCCGTGGTCGCCTTGCCCTTGGGCGAGGTCGCGGTCGCCGACACCTGGTAGCTGCCGCCCGGCTGCAGCGTCCAGGTCGAGTGCCACTGGGTCTTGTCGGCCGACAGCTTGCCGGGCACCTCGGCGCCCTTCAGCTTCACCGAGACCTGGCCCAGCGTGCCGCCCGCCGACGTGACGGTCACGCCCTCGTCCGGGCGGGCCTTGCCGGCGCCGTTCGCGGGGGTGATCGTCACCTTGGGGGCGCCGTCCTCACCGCCCGCCGCCGTCGTCCCGCCCTCGCCGCCGCTGCCACCGCACGCCGTCGCCAGTCCCAGGACCACAGCGACCACCGCAAACGACTTCCCTCGCACCGTTCTCCCTCATCCAGCCCACCCGAACCCGGCGGGGCGCGGACCCCGCAACGAGATCGCTGACGAACGGCCCTGTCTTCCCGGCCCGTACCAGGGGGGACGGCCGGTTTTCACGCCCGATCACATGTGACGTCCATCGTGCCCCGAAGGTTCGCATCGTGGGGGGCGTTCTTCGCATCTTTCGCCCCTGGCGCACCATCCGTTCCGGGCGCCGGGGCGGCCGGACGGGCGCGCGCCGCCGCCGGGGCGGCCGCCGCGGGGCCGGCGGCGGGACCGGGGAACGCATGTCAATGCTCGCAATCGGCGCGGGGACGGGCGAAAAGGAAATGTGTCGTCGGCGTCGCCGGATATGAAAATGCAAGGGCCCGCGCGGTGATTGCGTCCTTGGTGTTTCTTGGCGAAAGCGATGAGCGGCGATGGGGTCATCGCCGCAGGTCACGTGGGTAGCACCCGGACAGTGTCGATCTTCTCTTCAAGTCTGCGGTGGCCTTCGTTAAAAGCGGTGATCAGCGCCGGAACCTGCTGCGATGCTGGATCATGGCCGCCCGCGGACCCCATGTTCGGCGGCGGGGAATGCGCGCGGCGTCGCGGCACCGCGGGCACCGCCGAGTCACCCGCCGGTGAGGTTCTGTCAGCGAAGGGACGCGCGAGATGAGAGCCCAGGGGCTGAGCGCATCCGTCGACTCCAGCGCATCCGTCGACCCCAGCGCGCCCGCCGGTTCCGGCGCGCCGCCCCCTGCCCCGCCGCAGCTGCCGCCGCGCCGCCGCCGCGCCCTGTCCCCGCTCGCCGTGCTGTACCCGGCCTGCCTCGCCGTCGCGGACGGCTGGGCGATGGCCGCCGCCGTCGCCGTCGCGCGCGGCGCCGGACCGGACGGGGCGCTGCCCGCCGCCGCTGCCGCCGCCCTGGTCGCGCTGAACGCCTCGGGCGGGCTGTACCGGATGCGGCGCAGCCCGTCGCTGCTCGCCGACGCGCGGCCGGTGCTGGTCCGGACGCTCGTGGTCGGCGCGCTGGCCGCCGCGCTGCTGCCGGTCCTGACGCCCGGCGCGGCCCCGTCGCGGGCCGGGACGGCCGCCTGGCTGCTGATCGCGTCCGTCGCCGGTGTCCTGGCGCTGACGGCCCGCGCGTTCGGCAACGCCGCGGCCCGCACCTACCGGTGCCGCCGGTCCCGCGCCCGCACGGCCCTTGTCGTCGGGACGGGCGCGACGAGCGACCACGTCATCGACATCCTGTGCACGCGCGGCGAGTTCGGGCTCGCGCCGGTCGGGCTCGTCGGGGCCGGCGGCCCCGACGCGGCGTCCGGCCTGCCGGTCCTCGGCGACGCCGCCGACCTGCCCGGCCTCGTCGAGGAGCACGGCGCCGACACCGTGGTGATCGTCGCCGAGGACGTCCACCCCGGCCGGCTCGACGCCGTGCTGCGCATCTGCTTCGGGCTGCCGTGCGAGACGCTGCTCGTGCAGCCGCCGTCGGACGTCGTGCCGGTCGAGCCCGCGCGGCGCGAGTACCTCGCCGGGCTGCCGTGCGCGCGCGTCGACTGGCGGCTGCGCGGCGCGGCGCCCCGGTTCGCCAAGCGCGCCCTCGACCTCGCCGTCGGCCTGGCCGCGCTGCTGCTGGCGGCGCCGCTGCTCGCCGCGTGCGCCGTCGCGGTCCGGCTCGAAGGCGGCCCCGGCGTGCTGTTCCGGCAGCGCCGGATCGGCCGCGGCGGCGAGGAGTTCGTCCTGCTGAAGTTCCGCACGCTCAAGCCCGCGGACGAGCAGGAGTCCGACACCCGCTGGACCGTCGAGGGCGATCGCCGGATGGGGCCCGTCGGCCGGTTCCTGCGCCGCACGTCGCTGGACGAGCTGCCGCAGCTGTGGAACGTCGTCCGCGGCGACATGAGCCTGGTCGGGCCGCGCCCGGAGCGCCCGCACTTCGTGGAGCAGTTCTCCCGCACGTGTCCCGGCTACATGCTGCGGCACCGCGTCCCGGTCGGCATGACGGGCTGGGCGCAGGTGCACGGCTTCCGCGGCGACACCTCCATCGAGCTGCGGGCCCGCCTCGACAACCACTACATCGACCACTGGACGTTCGCGTCCGACCTGCGCATCCTGCTGCTGACGGTGCGGGCCATGCTGTGCCGGGACGCCGCGTGACGGCCGCCGTCCCCTTCCCCTGGCCGGGCCGGGCGCCGCGGACGTCCCGGCACGCGCTCGCCGGGCTGCTCGCGCGGCCGAGTTGGCTGGTCGCGGCGACCGTCGCGTGCGTCGGCGTTCCCGCCGGCGGGGGCGGGGCGGCCGCGGGGGCCGGGGCCGGGGTGCAGGTCACCGCCGGGGACTGCGCGAGCGCCGTGATGATCGCGGCGGCGGCGCTGCTGGTCGCGCGGGGCCGGGTCGCGCTGCCGCGCCGCGCGCCGTGGGCGTTCGCGCCTCTCGCCGCGGCCCTCGGCGTGACGACCGTCGCCTCTCCCGACATCGCCTCCAGCCTGTCCGGGTTCGTGCGGGACGTGCAGATCTTCGTGCTGGTGCCGCTCGCCGTCGTGCTGCTCGTCCGGGACCGCCGCGACCTCGGCATCGTGTTCGGCGCGGTGCTCGGGCTCGGGCTCGGCGAGGCGCTGTACGGGATCTGGCAGGCGGGCACCGGCGCGGGCGCGTCGATCGGCGGCGCGAACGTCCGGGCGGTCGGCACGTTCGGCGCCGTCGACGTCATGGCGATGTCCGTCGTCGTCGGGTTCGCGTTCCTGGTGCTGACGGCGTTCGCGCTGGTCGCGCCGCGCCACGGGGCCGCGGCGGTGCCGGTGGCGCTCGCCGGGCTCGGCGTGCTGGCGCTCGCGCTGCTGCTCGCGCTCAGCCGCGGGAGCTGGATCGCGCTCGCCGCCGCCGTCGGGCTGATGCTGGTGGTCTTCGACCGGTGGCTCGCGGTGAAGGCGGCGGTCTGCTGCGCCGCGCTCGGGCTCGTCGCGTTCGGGCTGCTCGGCGGCGGCGCGGTCGTCCAGCGGTACGCGTCGATCGCCGGTTCGGTGAGCGCGCCGGACCAGTCCGTCAGCGACCGCTACAACCTGTGGGCCGCCGCCGGACGGATCTGGGCCGACCATCCCGTCACCGGCGTCGGCGTGAAGAACTTCCCCGCCTACCGGGACACCTACGCGGGCATCGAGCTGTCGTCCGGCAGCGAGACCGACGACCCCGTCCACGGCTACGCGCGGCAGCCGCTGCTGTCGCCGCACGACGAGTACCTGCTGATCCTGTCCGAGCAGGGCGTGCTCGGCTTCGCCGGGTTCGCCGCGCTGCTCGGCACGGTCCTGTGGGGGCTCTGGACGCGCCGCGACGTCCGCGACCCCTTCTGGCTCATCGGCGCCGCGTTCACGGCGTTCCTGCTCGTCAACTTCCTGTACGCGGACATGGGCGGGCCCACCTGCGTGCTCACCGGCGTCCTCCTCGGCGCCGCCGCCTGCCGCGCCTTCGGCCTCCGGCGCGCGCCCGGCCCCGTTCCCGGGCCCGCGGGCGAGGAGCGCGGGTGACGGCGCGGGACGCGGCGCCCGACACGGCGCAGGACGCGGCGCGGGACGCGGGGGTCGGCGCGGCGCGGGACGCGGCGGCCGGCGCGGCGCAGGATGCGGCGGCCGGCGCGGGGCGGGGCGTGTCGATCGGACGGGCCGCCGCGCTGTCGGGCGCGCTCATCGCCGCCGGCACCGGCCTCGGGTTCCTGCGCGACCTCGTCATGGCGCACCGGTTCGGCGCGAGCGGCGCCACCGACGCGTTCCTCGTCGCCTGGACGATCCCCGAGACCGTGTCGCCGCTGCTCATCGAGGACGCCATGGCGCTGCTCATGGTCCCGGTCGTCACCCGGCTCCTCGCCGGGGGCGGCGGCCTGCGCGCCCTCACCGCGACGACCCTGCCCCGGATGGTCCTCGGCCTCACCGCCGTCACGCTGACGCTCGGGATCGCCGCCCCCGCCGTCGTCGAGGCGCTCGCGCCCGGGCTGTCGGAGCCGGGGCCCGCCGTCCAGTGCGTCCGGCTCACCGCCGTCACCGTCGTCACGTTCGGCGTCGCCGGGTTCATGAGCGCGACGCTGCGCGCCCACCACCGCTTCGGGCCGCCCGCCGCCATCTACCTCGCCTACAACATCGGGATCCTCGCGCTGATCGCCGGATTCGCCGGGCTCGTCGGGATCATGAGCGCCGCGATCGGGGTCGCCTGCGGCAGCGCGCTCATGGTCGCCGTGCAGCTCCCCGCGTTCGTCCGCTGCCTGCGCGAGGACGCCGCGCCCCGGACCGGCGCCGCCGACCTGCGGCTCGGCCTCGCCGCCGTCGCGCCCGTCGTCGTCTACACCGTCACCCGCCAGGCGCAGGTGTTCGTCGAGCGGTTCATCGGCTCCGGCCTCGCCGCCGGGTCGATCTCGCACCTCAACTACGCGCAGAAGGTCGCGCAGGTCCCGATGGTGCTGTCGCTCCTGATCGTCACCGTCACGTTCCCGCGCCTCGCGCGCGCGTCCGCGGACGGCGACACCGGCGGCGTCGCCCGCCGCATCCGGCAGGACCTCGTCGTCGCGGGCGGGCTCGTGCTGAGCGCGTCCGCGTTCCTCGTCGCCTTCGCGCCCGACATCATCCGGGTGCTGTTCCAGCACGGCGAGTTCACCGCCGCCGACACCCGCGACACCGCCGCCACCCTGCGCGTCTACGCGCTCGGGCTGTGGGGCCAGTCGACCGTCGGGCTCGCCGCCCGCGCGTTCTTCGCGCAGAAGCGGCCGCCGTGGCGGCCCGCCGCCGTCCTCGCGGGCGGCCTCGCCGTCACCGCCGCCGTCTGCGCCGCGTTCGCCGCCCTCGCCGGGACGGCCGCACTCGCCGCCGCGGACGCCGCCGGCATCACCATCGCCGCCGTCCTGCTCCTCGCCGGGCTGCGCGCGCGCGTCGCACCGATCCCGCTGCGCCGCGTCGCCGCCGACCTCGCCCGGCTCACCGTACTCGCGTCCCTCGCCGCCGCCGCAGCGCTGCTCGCCACCGGGCCGCTGGGCGGGGCGTCCGCGATCGTCCGGCTCACCGTCGGCGGCCTCGCCACCGCCGCCGCGTTCGCCGCCCTGATCGCCCTCGCGGGACGCGACCTCATCGCGCCATGGGGCATCCCATGGCCCTCATGGAGGCCCGGCGCGCTCGCCCGCCGCGGCCGCACATCTTCCGGGGGAACCAGTGACCCAGCCGACCGAACCGGCGCCGGAGACGGCGCCGACGACCAGGCCCGCACCGGCGGCCAGGCCCGCGCGGCCTCCGCAGGAGGTGGAACCGCCGCCGCTGGTGCTGATGTACCACTCGATCGATCACTACGCTGACGACCCGCACCTGGTGACCGTCTCGCCGCCCCGGTTCGAGCGGCAGATGGCCTGGCTGCGGGCCCGCGGCCTGCGCGGCGTCGGGATGGCCGAGCTGCTCGCCGAGCACGCCGGGGGACGCGCGCGCGGCCTCGTCGGCCTCACCTTCGACGACGGCTACGCCGACTTCGCCACCCGCGCCCTGCCCGTCCTCGTCCGGTACGGGTTCGGCGCCACCGTCTTCGCCGTGTCCGGACGGGTCGGCTCCTACAACGCCTGGGACGACGGCCCCCGCAAGCCGCTCATGACCGCCGAGCAGCTGCGCACCGTCGCCGACGCCGGCATGGAGGTCGCCTCGCACGGCCGCCACCACGTCCCGCTGCCCGAGGTCGACGACACCGAGCTGCGCGAGGAGCTGGAGGAGAGCCGCGCCGACCTCGAGGACATCACCGGCCGGCAGGTCACCGGCTTCGCCTACCCGTACGGGCGCGCCGGGGACCGCGAGATCGACGCGGTCCGCGCCGCCGGCTACGACTACGCCTGCCACATCCGCCCGGACGAGGCGTCCCGGCACGCGCTCGGCCGCGCCTACATCGGCGACCGCGACGGCCCCCTGCGGCTGCGCGCCAAGCTCATCCGGCACCAGATGCAGTGGCGGAGCCGCATGTGACCCGCGTCCTGCACGTCATCACCGGACTGGAGCACGGCGGCGCCGAGCACCAGCTCGCGCTGCTGCTGCGCCACCTGCCCGTGGAGTGCGAGGTGGCGACGCTGACGCGCGCGGGCGCCCTCGGCGACCGGATCCGGCGCGGCGGCGTGCGCGTCCACGAGCTCGGCATGCGCGGGAACCAGGACCTCGCCGCGCTGCCGCGGCTCGTCCGGCTGATCCGCGGCGGGCGCTACGACGTCGTCCACACGCACCTCTACCGCGCCTGCGTCTACGGCCGCGTCGCCGCCCGCCTCGCCGGGACGCGCCGGATCATCGCCACCGAGCACTCCCTCGGCGACGGGCAGATCGAGGGTCGCCGCACCACCGGCGCCGTGCGGGCGCTCTACCGGGCGACCGAGCGCCTCGGCTCGATGACGGTCGCGGTGTCCCCGACGGTCGCGGCGCGGCTGCGCGCCTGGGGCGTCCCGTCCGGCCGCGTCACGGTCATTCCCAACGGGATCGACCCCGCTGCCTTCGCCTACGACCCGGAGCGGCGCGCCGCCGCCCGCCGCCGCCTAGGCATCCCCATGGACGCCCACGTCGCCGGCACCGTCGGCCGCCTCGTCCCGACCAAGCGGATCGACCTGCTCGTCCGCGCCGCCGCCCGGACGCCCGATGCACGCCTGCTCATCGCAGGCGACGGCCCCGAGCGCGCGCGGCTCGAACGGATCGCCGCGACACTCGGCCTCACCGGCCGCGCCGTCTTCACGGGCGGGACGGACGACGTCCCGTCCGTCCTCGCCGCGATGGACGTGTACGCCGCGCCGTCCGCGCAGGAGACGTTCGGCCTCGGGGTCCTGGAGGCGCTCGCCGCCGGGCTCCCCGTCGTCCGCACCGCCTGCCCGGCCCTCGACGACCTGCCCCGCGACGAGGCGCCGCACGCCACCCGCCTGCCCGCCGCCGCCGGACCGGACGCCTGGAGCGCCGCCCTCGGGCGCCGCACCGGACGCGTCCCGGTACCGCCGGCCGTCCACCGCTACGCCATCGCGGAGCAGGCCGCCGAACTCGCCCGCCTCTACACCGGCGGGGCGCCGAGCACCGGGCGGACGCGGCCCGCCCGCGAATCCATCCCGACCTGAGGGCACGAGAGAAGGGTCAGCCGATGTCGCAACGTGACGCCACCAAGAAGCCGGCCGCCGGGAAACCGGCCCCCGGAGGCGGCCCGCCCGGCGAGGACGGCCGCCCCAAGGAGAGCCGCGCCAAGGCCCGCCGCACGGCCCGCCGCGCCGCCGCGACGCCCGGCCGCGCCGCCGGCGTGGCCCTCGCCCGGCTGCGCGCCCCGCTCGCCGCGTTCCTCCGCCGGTTCGGGCTGCTCATCGCGCTCGTGCTGAGCGGCTTCCTCGGCGGGCTCGGCTACGCCCTGTTCGCGCCGACGACCTACACCGCCACCGCCTACGTCCTCGTCGTGGACGACGGCGACGGCGGCCAGGGACCCGCCGCGGTCAGCTTCGCGCAGGCGTTCGGCCGGCTCGCGCCGCTGCCCGAGACCCTCGCCTACTCCTCCATCCCGCTGCCGGACGGCGCGATGGCCGCGACCCGCGACCACATCCAGTCGTCCACCTCGCCCGACACGCCGCTCATCAAGCTGGCGGGCAGCGCGGGCACCCCGGCCGCCGCCGCCGCGTACGCCAACGCCGCCGCCGACGCCCTCGTCCGCTACGGCACCTCGCACCGCACCGACACCGGCGTCCGCGTCGCGCTGATGAGCATGGCCGCGACGCCGTCGGCGCCGTCGTCGCCGAACCCGCCGCTGGACGTCGCGGTCGGCACCGCGTCCGGCGTGCTGCTCGCCGGGCTCGGCGCCGCCGTCCTCAGCGGGCGGCGCGGCCGAGCCCACCAGCGGGGCCAGCACGACGCGTCCCGCCCGCCGCGCGGAGCCGTGCCGAGCCCCGCCGCCGAACCCGTGGAGGTGCACTCGTGACGCTCCCGAGCGTGATCCGCCCGAGCCGGGCCGCCGCGCCCGCCGGGGCATGGCAGGTGGAGGTGCGCCGCGACGAGGGCGCCCTCATCGAGCTCGCCGGCGAGCTGCGCGACCTGTACGAGCGCAGCCCGGAGGCGACCCCGTTCCAGTCCCACGAATGGCTGAGCGCCTGGTGGGGCTGGTACGGCGTCCGGGGACGGCTGAGGCTCGTCCTCGTCCGCTACCGGGGCCGCCTCGTCGCCGCCGCGCCGCTGATGACCGCGGGCCGCTGGGGCTTCCCCGTGCTGGTGCCGATCGCCGACGGGCAGAGCGACTTCACCGACTTCCTGCTCGACCCCGCATACACCGACGGCGCCGTCGAGCACCTCGCGCGCGCCCTGCACGGCATGCGCGGCCGGTGCGCGATCGACCTGCCCGAGGTGCGGCCCGGCTCGGTCGTCCACCAGGTGATGCGGCGCTGGCCCGGCCGGACGTGGCCGATGCCCGCGTCGGTGTGCATGGAGCTGCCCTGCACCGGCATCGCCGAGGTCATGGACCGGCTGCCGCGCCGCAGCGCCGGGAAGATGCGCGCGAAGCTCCGCAAGATCGACGTGCGGGGCATCACCGTCGAGGCCGTCCCGCCCGAGGAGGCCGCGGACGCGATCGGCGCGCTGCTGGAGATGCACGCCCGGCAGTGGCGCGGCCGGCCGATGAATCCCGAGCACTCCCGCGAGCGGTTCCGCCGGCACCTGGCCGAGGCGGGCGCCGCGATGGTCCGCGAGGGGCGCGCCGCCGTGCTGCGGTACCACTGGGACGGGCGGCTCGTCGCGAGCGACCTCGTCCTCATCGGGCACCGGTTCGTCGGCGCCTACCTGTACGGGGCGATCCCGGAGCTGCGCGACAGCGTGGACGTCGCGCTGATGCTCCTGCGCGAGGACCTCGCCCTCGCGCGCGCCCACGGCCGGCAGGCCGTCAACCTGCTGCGCGGCGAGGAGCCGTACAAGCTGAAGTGGCGGCCGAGACGCGTCCAGAACCAGCGGATCGTCCTCGGCCGCGGCTTCCCGGCGTCCCTGTTCGCGGGGCTCGCCCTGGTCCGCGCGGGCCTCGCCGCCCGCCGCCACCACCGTCCCGCGACGGTGCCGCTGCCCACCCCGCCCCGCGACGACGCGGCGAACCGGCCGGCGCCGCACGAGCCGGTGCCGCATGAAGACGGGGTGCCCGACGGCGCGAAGCGCGACGAGGTGCCGCAGCCGCGCGACGACGCCATGCCGGTGCACGAAGCGATGCCCGTACACGAAGCGATGCCGGTACACGAAGCGATCCAGGGGCGCGAAGCGATGCCGGGACGCGACGCGGGAGCGGGCGCGCGGAAGGGCGGGCAGGCCGGGCATGGCTGACGCCGCCGAGCCGCTCCGCGTCCTGCACGTCAGCCAGCCGAACGGCGGCGGCGTCGCCGTCTACGTCGGCCAGGCCGTCACCGACCAGCGGCGCCGCGGCTGGGACGTGGCGGTCGCCTGCCCGCCCGGCGGCGACCTGCCCGCCCGGTGCGCGGCGGCCGGCGTGCCCTGGTTCAACTGGGACGCCGACCGCGTCCCGGGCCCGCGGACGCCGCTGGAGGCGCTGCGCCTGCGCCGCCTGATCAAGGGCTTCCGGCCCGACGTCGTCCACCTGCACTCCTCCAAGGCGGGCCTCGCGGGGCGCCTGCTCCGCCTCCCGGCCGGGGTGCCGGTGATCTTCCAGCCGCACGGCTGGTCATGGCTCGCGGCGACCGGGCGGCAGGACGCCGTCAGCCGGCGCTGGGAGCGGTTCGCGGCCCGCCGCGCCGACGCGCTCGTCTGCGTCGGCGAGGGCGAGCTGCGCGCCGGGATGCGCGCCGGGGTCCGCGGCCCGTTCCGGCTCGTCCGCAACGGCGTGGACCGGCGCCGGTTCGGGCCCGCCGACGCGTCCGCCCGGCTCGCCGCGCGGACCCGGCTGGGGCTGCCCGCCGCCGCGCCGCTCGCCGTGTGCGTCGGCCGGGTGACCCGGCAGAAGGCGCAGGACGTGCTGGTCGCGGCGTGGCCCGCGGTCGCCGCCCGGTGCCCGTCCGCGCTCCTCGCGATCGTCGGGGACGGCGAGGACCTCGACGCGCTGCGCCGCCGCCCGGCGCCGGGCGTCCGGTTCGTCGCGGCCGTGCGGGACCCGCGGGACTGGCTGGCCGCCGCGAACGTGGTCGTGCTGCCGTCCCGCTGGGAGGGGCTGCCGCTGACCGCGCTGGAGGCGCTCGCCACCGGCCGGTCCCTCGTCGGGACGGACATCCCCGGCATCACGGAGGTCGTCCGCCCCGGGCTCGGCGCGCTCGTCCCGGCCGACGACCCGGGCGCGCTCGCCGACGCGATGGCGGCGCGGCTGCTGTTCCCCGGGGTCGCGGAGCGGGAGGGCCGCGCGGCGGCGGAGGCCGCGGCCGCCTACGACATCGCCGAGACGGTCGCCCGCCTCGCCGCCGTCACCCTCGAGGTGGCGGGCCGGGGCGGGGCGCCGGACGGCGTGGCCCGCGAGCTGGCGGAGGCCGAGGACCTGGGCGTGGACGTCCTCGCCGGCTCGGAGGTCCTCGCGATGTCGGGCGCGTCACGCGCCGGCGGCGGGTTCCCGGGCGGCGGGTTCGCCGGC
>NZ_JBEYYT010000303.1:0-11778 GCF_040645715.1 Spirillospora sp. NPDC046719
CCGGCGCGGCGCCCGCGCCGGACGGCCAACGTCGTCGTCCACCTGCTCCGCAGGGAAGGGGACGCGGAGGCCGCGGGCCCGGCGCTGGTCGGGTTCATCGTGGCGCGCAACGTCGGCAACGCCGTCACCCGCAATGCGGTGCGGCGGCGGCTCCGGCACCTCGCGCGCGGGCACGTGGACCGGCTTCCACCGGGTAGCCTGCTCGTAGTGCGCGCCAACCCCCGCGCGGGCGAGGCGCGCCCTGACGATCTGGCCGCGGATCTCGAGTCGGCGCTCGACCGGCTGCTGCGGTCCGCGTCCAAGGGGCGGAGATGAGGAACCGGCACGGGGAACCGTTCACCGACCAGCGCCCGGCGACCACCCCTGGTCCGGTCGCCGCGGTGTTGATCCTTCTCGTCCGCGCCTACCGCCGCTTCTTGAGTCCCCTGCTCGGGCAGCAGTGCCGCTTCACCCCGACCTGCAGCACCTACGGCCTCAAGGCCCTCCAGGTGCACGGGGCGGCGCGCGGCACGTGGCTGACGGTCCGCCGGATCGCGCGGTGCCACCCCTTCCACCCCGGCGGCTACGACCCGGTGCCGCCGAAGAAGACGCCCTCCGCGAAGGCGAAGGCGGCTTCTTCGAACTCCGGCCGCGAGGAGAGCGGCCCCGCCCTAGCAGAGCCCAAGGAGCTGCCCGGTGCTTGACTGGCTATACGAGATCGTCTCTCAGCTCATCGTGTGGATTCACGCGGGGCTGAGTGTCGTCTTCCCCAAGGACAGCGGATGGGCGTGGGGCGGCTCGATCATCCTGCTGACCGTCATGCTGCGGCTCATCCTCGTGCCGCTCTTCGTGAAGCAGATCCACGCCTCACGGAAGATGCAGGAGCTGAACCCGAAGGTTCAGGCGCTGCGCAAGAAGTACAAGAACGACAAGCAGCGCCTCAACCAGGAGGTCATGAAGCTCTACCAGGAGAACGGCGCCAACCCGCTGTCGGGGTGCCTTCCCCTGGTCGTGCAGATGCCGGTCTTCATCGGCCTGTTCCAGACCCTCAAGCGGATCTCGGACGCCAAGCCCGGCCACGGCGTCTTCGCGATGTCGGCGGACCTGGTGCAGAGCGCCCAGCACGCCAACATCTTCGGCGCGCACATCCCGGACACGTTCCTGAACGCCTGGAGCGACAAGACCTGGAGCGCGATCGTCGTCACCGGCATCGCCGTGGTGATCAGCTCCTGCACGACGTTCTTCACCGTCCGGGCCAGCATGAAGCGCCAGCCCGCCGCGGCGGCCGACGCCAACCCGATGATGCAGGCGCAGAAGATGATGGTCTTCCTCGCGCCCCTCTTCGGCCTCTTCGGCCTCGGCTTCCCGCTGGGCGTCCTCATGTACTGGGTGACGTCGAACAGCTGGACGCTCGCGCAGCAGCACTACATCTACAAGCGCTTCCCTCCGCCCGGTGAGAAGGCGGACGACACCACCACCGCCAAGGCCACGTCGGGCGGCAAGTCCACCGGGACGAAGACCGCCGCCAAGCCCGGTGCGAAGGCCGCCGGGGCCAAGAGCGGGGGCGCGAAGGCGGCCGCCGGCAAGAACGGCCAGGCGCCGTCCGGGATCAAGGCCAAGCTCAAGAAGGAGCCGGAGCCCGCTCCGGAGCCCGAGGACACCAAGCCCAAGGTCGTCCGCAACCAGCCGACCCGCAAGCCGCGCAGCAAGCGCAGCGGAAGCCAGAAGCGCTAGTTTGGACCTCTGTCCTCGCCGAAGAAGGAGACCCCGTTGAGCCAGACCGACACCACCGAGGTCGACGTCCAGGCCCTCGAGCAGGAAGGCGAGATCGCCGCCGACTACATCGAGGGTCTGCTGGACATCGGTGACTACGACGGCGACATCGACATGGACGTCGAGGGCGAGCGCGCCATCGTCGCGGTGGTCGGCGCTTCGCTGGACGAGCTGGTCGGCAAGCGCGGCGAGGTCCTGGAGGCGCTGCAGGAGCTGACCCGGCTGGCCGTGCACCGGCAGACCGGCAACCGCACCCGGCTGATGCTCGACATCGGCGGCTACCGCGAGCGCCGCCGCGCCGAGCTGACCAAGCTCGGCACCGACGTCGCCGACGAGGTCAAGCAGGCGGGCGAGCCCAAGCCGCTCGCGCCGATGACGCCGTTCGAGCGGAAGATCGTCCACGACGCGGTGGCGGCGGCCGGCCTGCGCAGCGAGTCCGAGGGCGAGGAGCCCGACCGCTACGTGGTCGTCTACCCGTCCTGACGGATCTCCGCGAGGCGGAACGCGAGACGCGGTTTCCACAAGCGAACAGCCAGTCCACCGAACGGCCCCGGCGAACTCCACCGCCGGGGCCGTTCGCATGCCCGGGGCTCTATGGCACTAGAACATTGTTCTGTGGATAACTCGCGCTCAGCACTCCTGTTTCCCCAGGGGATTTCGCACCGGGGGACGATCTCCGAGGCGACCTGTCGGCGTTTGATCGCCGCAGGTGAAGGGGTTCATGTGTGGTGTCCAGATAGCCCGGCCTCGCTCGGCTAAGGGCTGATGCCTTGTGGATAAAGGGCCTTGTTATCCACAGGTGGGGAGGCTGGCGCGGAGGTGGGTGTTGATGAGCTTGGCAGGGGCGGGCTGGTGTGGCTTTGTGGACGGGGAAGCGGGACGTCTCCGCGGGTGGACGGTGCACGACGTCTCTTTAGGTGGAAAGGGCGGGGCCCCGCGCCCTGACCGGCGCGGGGCCCCTGGAACCCGGTGTGCACCGCCGCCCAAAGCACACCGGGCTGGTCTATCGGTCGGACGAGTCCGGGTCGGTGTTCGCGGCGAACGCCGCCCGGGTCCGTCTGGACGGTGACGGCGGCGCCGCCCGACGGACTGCTGTCACCTGCGTCCGCGCGGCGTCCGCCCGTACACGCTTCGCTCCCGCGGCGCGGGGTCGTGCAGCGGGTCGACGGCGTCGGAGTCGACCGCGGTGTTGTTCTCCTCGGCCGGGTCCTGGGCCCGTCCCGGATCCTGCGCGAACGCGGGGTCCTGTGCCACGTGCCCGTGCGTCACCCCTTCGTCCGCGGGGTGCTCGACGACGCGCTCGACGCGCTCGGCGGGACGTCCCGGAGGGGCGGGGTCCTCGATGATGTGCTCCTCGCGCACCACGGTGCCCGGCTCGTCCCCGTAAGCGGGGTCTGCTCCGACCACCCGGCCGGCGCGGCGCCGCGGACGCGTGTAGCTGAGGGTGAAGGCCATGCTCACGGCCCCGACCACGATCAGGATCCAGCCGACGAGGTGGATGTCGACGCCGGCGAGATCGACGCGGAGGGCGAACGCGAGGATCGCTCCGATGGCGATGAACGCGAGACTGACTCCGATTCCCATGGCTCGGAGCTCCTTCCAAGGGGGGCGACACCGTCCCTCTACCCGGCGAGCGCCGAATATGCGGAAGGACATGTGGTTCTTGCCATATCGCAAGGAAGAGGCCTTGTCGGACGGGGTTCGCCCCCCGAAAGCGTCATGCTGTTGCCTCCTGGGACGTTGCGTGTGTACGCCGCCACGCCGTTTTATGGAACGATTCGTACGGTGGGGATTGCACGCGAGGTTTTCGGGGAAACACTGCCGGTTGCGGAACGCTACGCGGCGTTCCTCGCCGACGCGGGCGTCGAACGCGGGCTGATCGGCCCGCGCGAGGCCGACCGGCTGTGGGAACGCCACCTGATCAACTGCGCGGTGGTGGCCGAGGCGATCCCGGCGGACGCCCAGGTCGTCGACATCGGATCCGGCGCCGGACTGCCCGGCATCGTGCTCGCGATCGTCCGGCCCGACCTGCGCATCACGCTCCTGGAACCGTTGCTCCGGCGGACAACGTTCCTCAGCGAGTGCGTCGAGATGCTCGATCTGCGGAACGTGGAGGTCCGCCGCGCCCGGGCCGAGGACGTCACCAAGGAGTTCTCGGTGGACGTCGCGACGGCGCGCGCGGTGGCCCCTCTCGAACGTCTTGCCAAGTGGGCGCTGCCGCTGCTGCGTCCCGACGGTGAACTGCTCGCGCTGAAAGGCGAGCGGGCCGCGGCCGAACTCGACGAGGCCGCACCCGTTCTGCAGCGTTTCGGGGTGCGGGAGACCGAACTGCTCCAAGTCGGGCGCGGTATGGTCGACCCGCCGACAACGCTTGTCCGTGTGGTCGCCGGCAGGCCGGCGGACCGGAGTGCAGCGGCCGGGCGACGACAGAGCGCGCCCCGACGCGCTGGAAGGTCGAGGAAGAGGTCTTCATGAGCACGGGACCAGGACTGGGACGGCCTGACCGCGCCGACGAATCCCCCGACGAACAGCCGCCCGGCCCGGGCGGGACCGGTGCCTCGGAGCCCGCGCGGGAGACCCCCGCGGGCCAGGGCGCGCAGGCCGACGAGGGGACGCGGGGGGACGCCGGCGCCGTGACGACGCCGGCGGCCGCGCCCTCCGGGCACGCAATGTGGGGTAACACGACGTCCGGTACCGCGGAGAACGTCGGCTATGTGCCGACCAGCGCCGGCACACAGCAGGCGGGTCCGCGCAAGGGACCATCTCAGGGGGAGTCAGAACTCGTGCGCGAGGCGCTCAAGGACGCCAAGGTTTCACATGAAACAGCGGTCACCGCCCTCAAGGCGATGTCCGGCCGCAGGGAACGCGAATGGCCGCGGCCGGACCGCTGCCGCATCATCACCATCGCCAACCAGAAGGGCGGGGTGGGCAAGACCACCAGCTCGGTGAACCTCGCCGCGTCGCTCGCCATGCACGGCGCGCAGGTGCTCGTCGTCGACCTGGACCCGCAGGGCAACGCGTCCACCGCCCTGGGCGTCGAGCACCACGCCGAGATCCCGTCCATCTACGACGTCCTCATCGAGGACATGGCGCTCGCCGACATCGTCGTCGCCGCCCCCGAGATCCCGAACCTGTACTGCGCCCCCGCGACGCTCAACCTCGCCGGCGCCGAGATCGAGCTCGTCTCCAAGGTCGCCCGCGAGTCCCGGCTGCGCCGCGCGCTGGACGCCTACGACACCGACAAGTTCGACTACGTGCTGATCGACTGCCCGCCGTCGCTCGGCCTGCTCACCGTCAACGCCCTCGTCGGCGGCGACGAGCTGCTCATCCCGATCCAGTGCGAGTACTACGCGCTGGAGGGGCTCGGACAGCTCATCCGCACCGTCGACCTCGTCAAGGCGCACCTCAACCAGAAGCTCAGGGTGTCCACCATCCTGCTCACCATGTACGACGCCCGGACGCGGCTCGCCGCGCAGGTCGCGGACGACGTTCGCAACCACTTCGGGGACGTCGTCCTCAACACGGTGATCCCCCGCAGCGTCCGCGTCTCCGAGGCGCCGAGCTACGGGCAGTCCGTCATGACGTACGACCCGGGTTCCAGCGGCGCCCTCGCCTACAGCGAGGCGGCCTCGGAAATGGCCCATGGAGGGGCGAGGAAGTGAGCCAGCAGCGACGCGGTCTGGGCAAGGGGCTCGGCGCCCTCATCCCCACCGCCCCGCCCCCACCGCCGGCGGACGACCCGTCCGGCGCGGGCGGAACCGGCGCCCTGGGCGGGCCGGGCTTCCCCGGCGGCCCGAACGGCCCCGGGCAGGACGGCGCCGCGAGCCCGGACATCCAGCCGGTCGCCGGAGCGCACTTCGCCGAGCTGCCCGTCACGTCCATCACCGCGAACCCGCGCCAGCCGCGCGAGCACTTCGACGAGCAGGCCCTGGAGGAGCTCGCCGAGTCGATCGGCATCGTCGGGCTCCTCCAGCCCATCGTCGTCCGCCGGGCCGAGTCCGGCGAGCACGACTACGAGCTGATCATGGGCGAGCGCCGGCTGCGCGCCTCCCAGATGGCCGGGCTGGACGTCATCCCCGCGATCGTCCGCGACACCGGCGACAACGATCTGCTCCGCGACGCCCTCATGGAGAACCTGCACCGCCAGCAGCTGAACCCGCTGGAGGAGGCGGCCGCCTACCAGCAGCTGCTGCAGGACTTCGGCGCCACCCACGAGCAGCTCGCCGGACGGATCGGCCGGTCCCGCCCGCACATCACCAACACGCTCCGCCTGCTGAACCTGCCGCCCGCCGTCCAGCGCCGCGTCGCCGCCGGCGTGCTGTCGGCGGGCCACGCCCGGGCGCTCCTCTCCCTCGACAGCGTCGAGGCGCAGGAGCACATGGCGCAGCGGATCGTCCAGGAGGGCCTCTCCGTCCGCGCGGTCGAGGAGATGATCGCGCTTCGCGAGGTCGAGGACGCGCCGAAGGCGCCCCGGCAGGGCCGCCGCAAGAAGCCCGTCGCCCCCGGCCTCCAGGAGCTGGCCGACCGCCTCTCCGACCGCTACGAGACCAAGGTCCGCGTCGACATGGGGCGCAACAAGGGCAAGATCGTGGTCGAGTTCGCCACCCTGGAGGACCTCGACCGCATCATCAAGTCGATGGCCCCCGACGACGACAGTCCCGGCGAGCCGTAACCACCCGCTCGCCGTCCCCCTCAGCGCCCCGGAACCCCTCCTCCGGGGCGCTTCGCTTTCTCCGGGCACCCATGTTCCCCGTGAAACATCCCCGAGCGACTGCCCGCCCGCCCACCCCTACGCGAGCGCTGTCCGGCTTCCCTCCCCCAAGCGCCCTTCTGCCTTACCGGCGTCCCCGTCTGCGAGGTGCTCACCTACGGGACCGCCTGCCGCCCGATGCGGAGCAGCACCGCCGTCGCGATCGCCGTCGAGCACGGCCACGAGATAACCGAGGCCGCCGGACACGCTCGTCATCCGCCGTTCGGCTGCGCCCCGCCGTGGCGCCCGGGTGCCCGCCGCCGATCGCCGACGAGCTCTCCCGACCCCTCCTCAGCGCCCGAGCGCCCGTACCGGATTGCAGCTGCGCGTCGCATCGAGGTTTCGCGTGAAACATCGACACCTTCCAGCGAGCGGCGCCCGGACACAGCCTGTGTCGCCATGCCCCATCTACCACGCGGGTGAAGGCATCTCCGCCTGGCCGCCCTCCGCGAGAGGCCGCCCGTCACCGGTCGGACCATCGAGACAAGAGCGCAGCGGGTGAAATTCAGCCGCCCACTGCGTTCTAGCGTCCGCCATGGAAGCCCTAGCGCGTAGAGCAGTGAGCGCAGGACGGCCTATAGCCCTTCGGAGCCAGTGGGGGGCATGTGGGGGAGGCCAGCGACGGCGGGCGGACGGCGAGGCGAGCGTTCTCAGGCGGCGGAGGCGTTGACCGACCGTCGGGGCGGCCACTGGCGCCTCGCCGTTCCCGGCGGCCGTCGGCAAGTGTCGGTGTGGGCAGCCCAGCGCCACCCAAGACCAGATCACTAGCGCGGCACATCAGGAGGATGGCTTCCAAGACTCTTCCGGGCGGGAGGTCACAGCAAAGACTTCGTTTGGCGGCTTTCCCAGACGGCTGCACCGGCCGGTTGGCGACTCCAGCCGGCCGACGGCTGGCGGGGCTGCTGTCAAGGACTAGCGAATCTGTGGGTATGAAAGCCGAGCGCACGGCTCGTCGCGGCTGGGATTGCGAGGCATACGGCTCCCGTAGACGCCTCCGGTGGGTAGGTGGTGCTGGCGCTTGGGGCGAGCACCGGGCACCACGCCGCTCCGGCGGATGATGAGCGGGGTGATACCGGTGAGATGTCCGTCCCCCGTCCCCCCGGGTTGGCTCATTGAATCCAGGGTGGCTGCGATTTGCTGATCGGTGGGCGGCGTCGCGTCGAGCCACCGTCGTGCCGGGTTCGACGGGGCCACCGTTTGGATCGCACCGCGTGTGGGTTCAGCCGAGCATGCTCTTTCTCAGCACGCCGTTGCGGGCCTTGCTAGGGGACGCCCTCGCACCGCCGGTCCGGAGGCGCGCTTGGTGAGTCCGCGCCATCGCCGCGATGCTGCGGCCCGAGCCTGCCGCGTCGTGATGGAGCCCTCTGCAGATCTGTGCCCATCCGCCGTCTCCGCCTCACGCAGGCTGCCTATTTGCCCAATGCTGCGGCCCCTCCTGATCCCGCCATCCCCGCAGGGTGCGCAGGACACTCCCCTGCACCGGGCAGAGTCGGTCCGGATCCATCCGCCAGCCGGCGGTGCCGACGGCTTGCCCCGTGTGAATCGTCGCGCCTCGCGCGTTGGCAGTTCCTCGCCATTCATGGGGGATCGTCCACCGCCCGCTGTGTGCCTGTGGCCCGTGAGCGCTGCCATGTCGGGTCTCGGCTGGCGCGCTCGCGCGCACGGAGCCTCGTTTGGTGCGCTGGAAATGTCTGTCGCGTGTGGTGCCGGGCTCCGGGTAGGAGCTGCCGACGAAGCCTGTCGTTTGCCGGGTCATGCGGTAGCCGCCGCGTCCGCCTCCCCCGACCATCCTTGTGTTGCCGCCGCCCGCTGTTGCCTGGCTGCCGCGCTCGCGACGCTGCGGCCGCTGCCCGTTCGTGGTCGCCCTGTCATCTGTGCACGGCGTCTGGCGACCGTCGCTTGTCGGCCTTCCTCTTTGCGAACTTGCGGCATGCCTTTGCCTGGGGATGTTTCACGGGAAACGTTGGCGGGGGCTTGGGGAGGGCGTGCGTTTCCCGTGAAACATCGGTCAGGCGAACTGGGCCAGGAGGAGGTCGCGGCAGACCTCGCCGAGGTCGAGGCCGGCGACGCTGACGGCGCGGGGGAGGAGGCTCGTCTCGGTCATGCCGGGCGCGACGTTCACCTCGAGGAAGTGGACCTCGCCGTCGGGGTCGACGATGAGGTCGGTGCGGGAGAGGTCGCGGAGGCCGAGGGCGCGGTGGGCGGTGACGGCGGCGGCGGTGGCGCGGTCCGCGGCGTCGGGGGTGAGGCGGGCCGGGGTGACGAACTCGGTGTCGCCCGCGTCGTAGCGGGCGGTGTAGTCGTAGCGGCCGCCCGGCGCGACGATCTCGACGGCGGGGAGCGCCTGGGGATGGCCGTGGCGCTCGATGACGCTGACGGCGATCTCGGTCCCCTCGACGTAGCGTTCGACGAGGGCGGCGTCGCCGTAGGCGAAGCAGCCGACCATGGCGGCGGAGAGTTCGGACGGCTCGTGCACGACGGACGTGCCGAGCGCGGAGCCGCCGCGCGTGGGCTTGACGAACAGGGGGAGGCCGAGCCCGCGGATGATCTGGTCGAGGACGGACGCGGCGCCGAGGTCGTGGAAGACCTCCTTGGGGAGGGCGACGGAGTCGGGGGTGCGCAGGCCGGCCTGGCGCACGACGGACTTGGCGGTCGGCTTGTCCCAGGCGACGCGGCAGGCGTCGGCGCGGGCGCCGACGTAGCGGACGTCGAGGAGGTCGAGGACGTCGCGGATCGAGCCGTCCTCCCCCGCTGCGCCGTGCAGGACGGGGAACACGGCGTCCGGCGGGTCGTCGGCGAGGGAGTCCAGGAGCGTGGCGTCGGCGTCGCGCAGTTCGACGGGGATGTCGAGGGCGCGCAGCGCGTCGGTGACGCGGCGGCCGGAGCGCAGCGAGACCTCTCGCTCGTAGGACAGTCCCCCGGCGAGGACGACGACGTGCCCGAGTTCCACAGCAGGTGCCCTTCTGGCGGTAGGAGCGGTCACGAAAAACGCGCCGGCTCCCAGCATGGGGGAGCCGGCGCGGTTACGCGAAACCGGGTGGTATCCGTTCAGACGATGCCGGGGCCCGGGGTGTGCACACCGCCGGGGCCGTCGTGCTCGACTCCGCCGAAAGTGTCCCGCAGCCTGATCTCCTTCTCCACCACCGCGGCGAGGCGGCGGACGCCCTCGCGGATGCGGTGCGGTTCGGGGAAGCAGTAGGACAGGCGCATGTTGCGGCGGCCGCCGCCGTCGGCGAAGAAGCCGGTGCCGGGGACGTAGGCGACGCGGTCGGCGATCGCGCGGGGCGCCATCGCCTTGGCGTCGAGGCCCTCGGGAAGGGTGACCCAGACGAAGAAGCCGCCGGCGGGACGGGTCCAGGTGCAGCCTTCCGGCATGAGCTGGTCAAGGGCGTCGAGCATGGCGTCGCGGCGTTCCCGGTAGAGCTCGCGGAAGTCCTTGATCTGCTCGCGCCACGGCTGCGTGGCGAGGTACTCGCGGACGGCGAGCTGGGAGAAGTTCGACGGGCAGAGGATCGCGGACTCGGCGGCGAGGACGAGCTTGGCGCGCACCGCGTGCGGGGCGAGGACCCAGCCGACGCGGAGGCCGGACGCGATCGTCTTGGAGAACGAGCCGAGGTAGATGACGCGGTCGGGGTCGTCGGCGCGCAGCGCCCGCATCGGCTCGCCCTCGAAGCCGAGGAGCCCGTAGGGGTTGTCCTCGACGATCAGGACGTCGTGCTCGGCGCAGATCTCCAGGATCTGGGCGCGGCGGGCGGCGGTGAGGGTGACGCCGGCGGGGTTCTGGAACGTGGGGACGGTGTAGAGGAACTTGACGCGGCGGCCTTCGCGGCGGAGCCGGTCGAGGGTCTCGCGGAGCGCGGCCGGGATCAGGCCGCCCTCGTCGAGGGGGACGTGCACGACGTCGGCCTGGTAGGCGGCGAAGGTGCCGAGCGCGCCGACGTAGGAGGGGGCCTCGGCGAGGACGACGTCGCCGGGGTCGACGAAGATCTTGGTGATGAGGTCGAGGGCCTGCTGGGCGCCGACGGTGACGACGACGTCGTCCGCGGAGCCCTGGACGCCTTCGAGCGCCATCACGTCGCAGATGAGCTCGCGGAGGGTCTCGTCGCCCTGCGCGGAGCCGTACTGGAGGACCTCGGCGCCCTTTCCGGCGACGAGGTCGCCGACCAGGGCGCCGACGGCGTCGAGGGGCAGCGCGGACACGTAGGGCGCGCCGCCGGCGAGGGAGACGACCTCGGGGCGGGCGACCATCGCGAACAGAGCCCGGATCTCCGACGGCACCATGCCGGCGGCGCGGGCGGCGTAGCGGTCGCTGTAGGCATCGGTTCGCGAGTGCTGTTCCACGTGGCACCTCCGGTGGGGCTGGCTTGACCGCAAAGTTACGGCATGGGCTCCGGGGGGATCGGGCGAACCCCGTACCTCGCGTGTTCGGCGGTTCCCGCACGTGGCGCGGCGCCCGGCCGCTCGTCCCCCGTCCGATACGATGCCCGAGGATCCCGGTTTGTTGCCGGGAACTTTCGCGCAAGTGGGCGATCCGCCCCGAAGGTCCCGGCCGCGGCGGGGGTCTTCGCCCGGCGGACGAGGATGCCAGCAGGGGGTGCCGGCCCGGTGTCGCGTCGTCTCGTCAACATCACGCTGGACAATCTGGACGATCTTCCGCATCGCTGCCGCGGGTGCGTGTTCTGGGAGCTGGATCCGGTCAGCCGCGACCGGGCGCACGCGAGCGGCGACGCGGCGCTGGAGAAGGAGGCGTGGATCTCCTCCACGCTGCTGGAGTGGGGCTCCTGCGGCAAGATCGCGTACGTGGACGACGTGCCGGCGGGGTTCGTGATGTTCGCGCCGCCGCTGTACGTGCCGCGGTCGGTGGCGTTCCCGACGAGCCCGGTGAGCGCGGACGCGGTGCTGCTGATGACGGCGCACATCCTGCCGGAGTTCGCGGGCGGCGGGCTCGGCCGGATGCTCGTGCAGGGCGTCGCGAAGGACCTGACGCGCCGGGCGGTGAAGGCGATCGAGGCGTTCGGCGACCTGAAGGGCGAGGAGGGCGGCTGCATGGTGCCGGCCGACTACCTGCTGTCGGTGGGGTTCAAGACCGTCCGCCCGCACCACCGGTACCCGCGGCTGCGGCTGGAGCTGAAGTCGGCCCTGTCGTGGCGTGAGGACGTCGAGGTGGCTCTGGAACGGCTGCTGGGCTCCATGACCCCGGAGGGCGCGCTGCGTCCCGTCTGAGGCCGTCTGAGCGGCTCCTGTCCATGGACACGTGGAACGGCCCGCATCCCGGT
>NZ_JBEYYT010000304.1:0-11737 GCF_040645715.1 Spirillospora sp. NPDC046719
TGCCCCGCCCCCGGGTCGCGCCACCCCACCACCCCCTTCCGTCAGGGACGAAGCCTCCCTTGCGCGAGGCGCAAAAAGCGGCAACAGGCTACGAGACCCGGGCTGCCTTTCCCGCCCAAAAAATACCGAGAAGAATGTGACCCGAACAGCCTCGAACGGCCTCGAATGTCGGTCACACAGGGTACTATTTACGTATGCAATCAGTGACGGTCGAACTTGAGAACGCGTCCACCATGGAACTGGTGAACGCGCTCTCAACCATCGCCACTGAACTCGCATCGCGAGAAGCCCCCGAATCAGCGGCCGCGTGCCTAGAACTCACCGAAACACTTGTGACCGCGTCCGATATGCAGGAAAGTGCGCTCGCCGGATTCATCGGCCGAGTCGACGCCACCGGAGAACCAGCCCGGTGGGGATATCCCTCCACCCAGGCATGGCTGCGATCTCGACCCGGCATGCGCGACAGCCGCGCCAAAGAGCGCCTCACCCTCGCCCGGCAACGCCACCGCCTACCGGAAGTCTGCACACAGCTCGCAGCCGGGGAACTGTCCTACGGCTACGCCACCACCATCGCCGACTCGGTCGCCCGCCTGGATGACACCGACTGCGCTGAGGCAGAGACGACGCTGCTGGGCTTCGTCGACCAAGGCTTCTCAGCCGGGAAGGTCGCAGCGTTCGGCCGCCGCATCCGCGACCTCATCGCCGAACGCGACGACACCGAAGACGCCCCCGACGAGGACACCAAACGCGGCTATGACAAGTCCTGGCTCACGACCACGCGTTCACTGGACGGCGGCCGCTACGTCAAGGGCTGGCTGAACCCCGAAGACGCCGCGATCTGGGACGGCACCCTCGCTCCGCTGGCCAAGCCGGCCGGACCTGACGACCGCCGCGACCTCGCCGAACGCACCGCAGCAGCGCTGTCCAGCGTGCTCTCGGGTGGACACAAGGCGTCCAAGGTCACCGTCATCTGCGACCTGGAGACGCTCACCGGAGGCAACGCCCCGGCCCGCCTCACCGACGGCACCCCGATCCCCGCCGCCCAGGCCCGCCGCATCGCCCTGGCCGCCGGAGTCTCACCCCTCCTGCTCGGACGCGGAAACACCCCGCTCTACCTCGGCTACCGCGAACGATTCGCCAGCGCAGCACAACGACAGGTGCTAGAGACGCTGTACTCCTCCTGCGCGGTACGAGGCTGCGAAGTGCCCGGGACGCTGTGCGAGATCGACCACGTCCACGGATGGGCACTCGGCAACAGCCCCACCGACATCGACCAACTCGCACTCACCTGCGGATGGCACAACCGCTTCAAACACACCAACCCCGACCAGATCCACATCACCAAGGATCAGGACGGGCGCTACGTCTACCGGCTCCTGCCACCAGCCGACGCCCGACCCGCAACCCGGGCCGGGCCACCGGGCAGCATCGGGCCACCCGGTTCGGCCCTCGACTGGGCCGCATAACGATCACGTCCAACGCCACACCGGCACCCGGCAACGCCGATGTAGCGCCGGTAGCTGTTCTACTCCCGTGGGCGCTTTTCGGGGGCGTGGCTCCAGTGCCAGCGCAGGAACGCGGTTGTCACGATCCGGGCTCGCACCGAAAGCCATCCAGCGTCCGAAGGCAGGGTCCAGACCATCACAGCAAGGCGACGCACGCCCTCCGTGGTGCACAGCGGGCCGACCGGAGGCATGAGGCGGACGGCCCGCCGCGACTCAGCCTTGCGGGGATGCGGAAGACGGTTGAGGATCGCTCGGGCGCAGTTCACCGCACCGCGCGAGGCAGCGCGGGTGACCAACAGAACGGCTCGTCCGGGTCCTTGCTGTCCCGCACCTCCACCGCGTCCACCACCGCCCCGGCCGCATCCGCCAGCTCAACGCAGTCTCCGCCGTTCGCGCCACTGCGTGTGCTTTTGCGCCACGACAGCCGCGCCAGTTCGATGCAGTTACCGCTGGAGGTGCTGTAGCTGCTCTTACGCCAATGGATGCTTTGCAGAGACATGGCTCGGTCGTGGCGAGCTTCAACGAGCGACTGGTTCCCGACGAGTTGTGGGAGCTGTTCCAGCGGGCGGCGCCACCTGCGTCGGCCCGGCCGCAGGGCGGCGGACGGCGCCGGGCCGACGACCGCAACGTGCTGGCCGCGATCGTGTTCGTGGCGAGCACTGGCCGCACCTGAAGGCAACTCCCGCCGATCTTCGGTGCGTCCTGGCAGACGGTGCACCGCCGGTTCACCGAGTGGCCCGAGGCGCGGTATGGGCCAAGCTGCACCGCATCATCCTGGACGAACTGGGCGCGGCCGGCGAACTGGACTGGTCGCAGTGCGCCATCGACTCCGTCAGCGTCCGGGCGGCCCAGAGCCTCGAACACCGCCGGCGCAGTCCACCTTCTGAATCGGCTCACTCGCACTCGATACTTGGAAGATGCTCACCCAGCTGATCGCTTTCGTGGGGTTGTCGGTCGCGGTGATCTGCACTCCCGGGCCCCGACACCGCCCTGACCGTTCGTAACGCCGTGGGCGGCGGGTGCCGTGCGGGCGTCTGGACCGCTGCGGGGGTTTCCCTCGGCCAGGCGGCCTGGACGGTTGCCGCCGCGCTCGGCCTGGCCGGCCTCGTCCACGCCTCCCAGCCGGCCTTTTGGGCTTTGAAGATCGCCGGTACGGCTTACCTGCTCTGGCTGGGAGGGCAATCGTTGTGGAGGGCCTGGCGTGGCCAGAGGCATGGTGGGGAGCGGCAGGATGGACGGTCGCGGCTCTCGGCGGGACGGGCACTGCGCCAGGGGCTGATCAACGACCTCGCCAATCCGAAGATGGCGGCGTTCTTTATGAGCCTGCTGCCTCAGTTCGCCCCCGTGGACGGCGGGGCACTGGCCGCGATGCTCGCCTACGGCTTGCTGTTCTGCCTGCTGACCTTCGTCTGGCTGGCTCTCTACAGCCTGGTTATCGACAAGGCCAAGGACGCGCTCCGGCGTTCGGCGGTTCGCCGTGTTCTCGAAGCTCTCACCGGAAGCGTCTTGGTCGGTTTCGCCGCCCGGCTGGCGCTCACCCCTCGCTGATCAGCCTCGGATCGCGGGCAGATCATCCAGCAGCCGATTCGGATCTGGACAGTGACACCGGCCTATCCGCAGGTACAGAGCGCCACGCTGATGACCGTCCGGAGGCGGTACGGCTTTGGCGGTGCGCCGAGCGGTGATCGGCGGCAAGAACCGGGCCGAGCCCGTCGACGGCAGCCGACCGGGCTCCACCACCCGCCGTTGGCGGTACTCGAAGATCGCGTTGACCGGGCCGGGTGTTCGGTGATGCCGTCGCCCCACAATTGGGTGGGGTGGTCGCGGGTCAAATGGCGATCGCCCCTGTCGGCCACCGGCTCGGTATGCTCCGCCGAGGTCATTCCTGGCTCTGGCCTGGCGCCGATGTGGTCTTGGCGGAGCCGGATGTGGAAGGTCTGGCCGGAGGCTCACTTGGTTCGGTCGGCTGCAAGAGGCGATTGAGAAACTCCTCGACGGCGATCTCCGCGGTGTTCTGAGCGGCCGCTATGTCGTCGGCCAAGGCGATGACCAACGCCATCTCGTTGCCGGCGGCCAGCAGGATGTGCGCGAACGGTTCGACGAGCTGCGCCGGAACGCGTCCGGCGTCGGCGGCCTCCTGTAGGACGGCTTTGAGCATCCCCAGCCCGTACTGCTCCTCGATGGCGCGCCAGCGGCGCCAGCCCAGCACGGTGGGCGCGTCGATCAGCAGGATCCGGCGCACGACCGCGTCGCCCGCGAGCCGGATCCAGGCCAGCTCCGCCGCCTTGAGCAGGCCGTGCGCCTCGGTCGCCCCGCTCGCCCGGGCGGCGGCGAGGGTGGCTTCCCCCACCTTCGCGTGGACCGCCTCCACCACCGCCTCGAACAGGCGGTCCTTGCCCCGGAAGTGGTGGTACAGCGATCCGCGGCTCACCCCGGCGCGCTCGAGGACGGCCTCGATCGAAGTGCCCTCGTAGCCCCGGTCGGCGAACAGCTCGGTGGCCACCTCGATCAGGCGCTGCCGGGTCGCCTGCCCGCGGTCAAGGCGTCGGTCCATGCGTTACCTCCGTTGACAAACCGACAGTCGGTTTATAACTTCTAGACCGACAGTCGGTTTCCTGGGTTGTCGCTGTTCACCCTACGACCACGGAGGCAGCATGTACCTGGCCGGATACGACGATCACCGGCACACCGTGCGCACCCCGTCCGGGACGCTGAGCCATGTGGAGATCGGCACCGGGCCGGCGGCGCTCTTCGTCCACGGAGTGGCCACCAACGCCTACATCTGGCACGACCTGATCCCGCTGCTCGCCGACACACGGCGCTGCATCGCCATCGACCTTCCGCTGCACGGCCAGAGCCCGGCGGCACCCGAACACCCGCTCACCGTCGGCGCGTTCGCCGACACCCTCGCGGACGTCTGCGCGCACCTGTCCCTCGACCAGGTGGACCTCGTCGGCCATGACACCGGTGGCGCGATCGCCCAGGTGTTCGCCGCCCGCCACCCCGAACTGATCCGCACGCTGACGCTGACCAACTGCGAGACACAGGACAACATCCCGCCGGCCGCCATGGCGACCACCGTCGAGGCGGCCCGCGCCGGCCAACTCGCCGCCGCGGCCCCGGACCTCGTCGCCGACCCCGCCGCCGCCCGCGCGATCTTCAGCACCGGCTACCAGGACCAGCGGTATCTGACCCCAGAGCTGGTCGACGCGTTCCTCCAGCCGGTCATGGGAACCCCGGCGGCCGCCGCACGCTTCCAGGACCTGGTCGCTCGGCTCGGACCGGACGACCTGCTCGCCGCCGAGCCGGCCCTGCGGGCACTGCGCGCCCCCACCTTGATCGCCTGGGCGACCGACGACGAGTTCTTCGACATGAAGTGGGCGCGCTGGCTGCACGACGCCATCCCGGGTGCCCGCGACGTCGTCGAGATCACCGGCGGAAAGCTCTTCTTCCCACACGAACGCGCAGCCGAACTCGCGCCGCACATCCGTCGCCACTGGACCGCCGCCGACCACACATGATTGACGGCGGCGGCGCTCCAGGAAGCGGCAGTTCTGCCGGTGCTGGGGAGTGCGGCCGGTCGGCGGGGGTGCGGGCAATCGCGGTGCTCGACCCGTCGTGAGCGAGGGATTCGTCATGTCGGCGACGGCTGCGGGAAATCGGACGATCATCTGGGCTTCGGCGGGGCGGCCGAGCATGCAGGGGTTTTTCCTTCTCGGTGAGTGAGGATGCCCATGTGCCTTGATGGACGATGCGAGCGGCACGCCGCTGTGCTGCCGGCCGGCGACGGCGCGCACACCCTGGACCGGCGGCGGCTGCTGATGGCGGCCGCGACCGGGGCAGCGCTGACCCTTGTCCCCGTCTCCTTTCCCCAGGCGCGGGCTGCGGCGGCGCCTCCCGGAGGGGAGGAGGTCAGCCGTACCGTCACCGGGCACCTGGAGACCGGCGCCGCCGACTTCGTGTACCTGCCCGTCGAGGTGCCGAAGGGCGTGCAGAAGATCGCGGTCGAGTACTCCTACGACAGGCCGGCGGTTCCGGCGGGCACGCCCGGCAACTCCTGCGACATCGGCATCTTCGACCAGCGCGGTACGAAGCTTGGCGGGAAGGGCTTCCGCGGCTGGTCCGGGGGTTTCCGGACCTCGTTCGAGATCAGCGCCGCGGAGGCCACGCCCGGCTACCTTCCCGGCCCGATCGGGGCCGGGACCTGGAACGTCGTCCTCGGCCCGTACCAGGTCGCGCCGCAGGGCATGGACTACCAGGTCAAGATCACTCTGACGTACGGCAGGGACGGCGCGCCGTTCACGCCGAAGTACCCGCCCGCGAGGGCGAAGGGGCGCGGGCGGGCCTGGTATCGGGGCGACGGGCACCTGCACACCGTCCACTCCGACGGCCGGCGGCTCCCGTCCGAGGTGGCGGCGGGGGCGCGAGCGGCGGGGCTCGACTTCATGGTGTCCACCGACCACAACACCTCCTCGTCCCACGGCGTCTGGGGCGAGTTCGCCGGGGACGACCTGCTCATCATCACCGGCGAGGAGGTCACCACCCGCAACGGCCACTGGCTGGCGCTCGGCCTGCCCGCCGGGGAGTGGATCGACTGGCGCTACCGCGCCCGGGACGACGGCTTCGCCCGGTTCGCCCGGCAGGTGCGCCGTTCCGGCGGCGCGGTCGTGCCCGCCCACCCGTACTGCCCCTACGTCGCCTGCCAGTGGAAGTTCGGCTACGACGAGGCCGACGCGGTCGAGGTGTGGAACGGCCCATGGACGTATGACGACGAGTCCGCTGTCGACACCTGGGACGCCAGGCTCGGTGAGGCGGTGCGCGCGGGCAAGGGCTGGCTGCCCGCGATGGGCAACAGCGACGCGCACAGCGAACCGCAGGTCATCGGCCTGCCGCACAACGTCGTGCACGCCGACGAGCTGAGCACCGGCGCCGTCCTGGACGGGATCCGCGCCGGGCGCAGCTGGATCGCCGAGTCGTCGGCGGTGAACCTGGCGTTCACCGCGACCGCCGGAGGGCGGGAGGCGGGCATCGCGGACACGCTCACCGCGAAGGCCGACGCGCCCGTCGACGTGCGGCTGGAGGTGTCCGGCGTGCCGAACGGCACCGTCCGGTTCATCACCGACGAGGGCCAGATGCACCAGGAGTCGCTTCCGGCCTCCGGGAAGGGCACCGTGGGGTGGCGGACGACGACGTCGCTCGCGGCGTACGTGCGGGCGGAGGTCCGCCACCCGATGGCCGACGGCAGCCCGGGCAAGGGCAACACGATGGGGCCGGCCCTGGTGTGGGGCCCGATGGCCGCGCTCACCAATCCGATCTTCCTCAAGCGCGCCTGACGGCGCCGGGGGTTCCGGGACGCCGGAACCCCCGGGCCGCGGTCACTTGATGAGCGGGTCGCGGGGCAGGCGGAGGATCCGCTCGGCGATCTGGTTGCGGGTGATCTCGGACGTGCCGCCCGCGATGGACATGCCGCGCGAGCCGAGCCGCATCCGTCCGGCGACCATGCCGAGGCCCTCGGAGAACACCAGGTCGGGCCCGGCGAACGCGGACAGCAGGGCGGCGGCCGCGTGGCCGTGCTCGGCGAGGACGAGCTTGGTGATGTTGCCCTCGGGGCCGGGCTCGCCGCCCGCGACGGCGCGCTCGGCGCTGCGCAGGTTGAGCAGGCGCAGCGCCTGCGCCTCGGCCTCGTGGGCGCCGACGCGCTCGGCGCCGGCCGGGACGCGGTCCGGGTGCTCGGTGCACAGCTTCACCAGGTCGGGCAGCTGGTAGGAGCCGCCGACGCCGCCGCCGATGCTGACGCGCTCGTTGCCGAGCGTGGCGCGCGCGACCGTCCAGCCCTGGTTGGGGGCGCCGACGACGTCGGAGTCGGGCACGAAGACGTCGGCGAGGAACACCTCGTTGAACTCGGAGTCGCCGGTGATCTGGCGGAGCGGGCGGACCTCGACGCCCGGGTGCTCCATGTCGATCACCATCATGGTGACCCCGGCGTGCTTGGGGGCGTCGGGGTCGGTGCGGACGGTCGCGAAGCCCCAGCGGCAGTAGTGGGCGCCGCTCGTCCACACCTTCTGGCCGTTGACGATCCAGCCGCCGTCGGTCTTCACGGCGCGGGTCCGCACCGACGCGGCGTCCGACCCGGCCTCCGGCTCGCTGAACAGCTGGCACCAGATCTCCTCGCCGAGCAGCGCGGGCCGCACCCAGCGGTCGATCTGCTCCGGGGAGCCGTGCTGGACGATGGTGAGGATGTTCCAGCTGGTGATGCCGTACTGCGGGCGCTTCACGCCGGCGGCCTTGAACTCCTCGTCGATGACGAGCTGGAGCCCGGCCGGGGCCTCCAGGCCCCACGGCTTCGGCCAGTGCGGCTGGACGTAGCCGGTCTCGATCAGCCGGCGGCGCTGCTCGTCGGGGGGCAGCGCGGCGATCTCGCGGGCCAGCTCGCGGACCTCGGCGCGCTTGGCCTCCGCCTCCGGCGGCAGGTCGAGGGTGGTGGCGCGGACGACGCCGGCGGCGAGCAGCCGGGTGACGTCGCGGGCGGCGGCCTCCGGGTCGACGACGGCCTCGATGGCGGCGGCGCGGCGCATCAGCAGGTGCGCGTCGTGCTCCCAGGTGAAGCCGATGCCGCCGTGCACCTGGATGTTCAGCCCGGAGTCGTCGAGGAACGCCGGGACGGCGAGCGTCGCGGCGATCGCGGCGGCCAGCTCGAACTGGTCGGACGGCCCGGACGCGGCGCGCGCCGCGTCCCACACGGCGGCGGTGCCCAGCTCGGCGGCCACCAGCATGTTCGCGCAGTGGTGCTTCACGGCTTGGAACGTGCCGATCGTGCGGCCGAACTGCTGCCGGACCTTCGCGTACTCGGTGGCCGACTCGACGCACTCCAGCGCGCCGCCGACGGCCTCGGCGGAGTAGAGGGCGCGGGCGATCGCGGTGGCGTGGGCGGCGGCGCCCGCGACGACCTCCACGGACGCCCCGTCGAGCCGGACGCGGGCGGCGCGGCGGGACGGGTCGAGGTTCGCGGGCACCTCGACGGTCACGCCCGCCGCGTCCGGCCGGACGATCACCACGTCGTCGCCGGCGGTCAGCAGCAGCAGGCCGGCGAGGCCGCCGCCGAGCACGACGGCCTCGCCGGACGCGGTGCCGCCGTCCACGGTCACCGAGCCGTCCAGGCCGAGGGCGGCCGGGACCTCGCCGGACGCGAGGTCCGGCAGCAGCCGCGCGCGCTGCTCGTCGCTCCCGCGCGCGGCGATCACCGCCGACGCGGCCATGGTCGGGACGAGCGGCCCCGGGGCGGCGGCGCGGCCGATCTCCTCCGCGACGACCACGAGCTCCGGGAGCCCGTACCCGCCGCCGCCGTGCTCCTCCGGCAGGTGCAGGCCGAGGAGCCCGAGACCGGCGAACTCCTTCCAGAACGCCGGAAGGGTCTCCTCGCCGGCCTCCAGCAGCGCGCGGTTCGCGGCGCGCGCGTCGTGGTCGCGCAGGAAAGCGCGCGCCGTCCGCGCCAGTTCGCGATGCTCCTCGCCGATGGCGATCGCCATGGATCCCTCCCAGGGTGTTCCGCGCCTGCGGCGCATGTCGGGTGGTGTGCCGCTCAGCTAATAATTGCTCGCTTACACCCCGTCCTGTCCACCGGCCCCCCGTGGACGCTCCTGGACCACCCACGCGTTGCCGTCCGGGTCGGCGAAGAACGCCATCGTGCTCCACGGCTCCGTCCCCGGCCCCTTGACCTGCACGCCGTTGTCGAAGTGCACGACGTCGCCGACCGGCACGCCCCGTCCGGCCAGCTCCTTGTGCGCCGCGACGACGTCGGAGACGACCAGGGTCAGCCCGCTGAGGCTCCCCGGCGCGCCACCGGTGACCAGGTGGATCGAGCACCCGGAACCGGGCGGGGTGAGCTGGACGATCCGCATCCCGCCGGGGACGGTCCGGTCGAGGTCGACCGCGAAACCGACCTGCTCGCCGTAGAACGCCTTGGCCCGGTCCACGTCGGAGACGGGCACCGGCACGACTTCCAGTTTCCATTCCATGACGGTGATGACGTACGGCGGCGCCGGAAATCATCGCGTCCGCCGGGTCAGTCCGCGGCGGACTCGTCCTCCGGCGGGAGCACGTACGACGCCGGGACCACGATCGCAAGCATCGCCAGCGGGATGAGCACCGCCTCGGCGCCTTCTCCGTTGGACGTGAACCCGGTGGCCACCGCACCGGCCAGGAAGGACGCGAGGACGAGCGCTTGGAGGACGTGCCCGAGGCGGCTCTGGCGCCGCAGCCGGGCGCCGTGCAGGCGGGCGCTCAGATCGACGACGAGCGACGTCATGGTGCCCGTGATGAAGACGGTCGTCACGCCGGACACCCCCAGCCGCGTCACCGCCCCGGCCTGGAGGCCCATCGCCACGCCGGCGAGCGCGATGAAGCCGAACCTCGGCGCGCCGTGCGCCGGTCCGCCGAGCGCCGCCCACCAGCTGAACCAGGCGGCCAGCGGCACCAGCTCGATCGCCAGGCAGGACGCGAGGAGCCGCCGCCCGGACGGGAGGAGCCCGCTCGCGGACGCGCCGAGGACGAAGGCGCCGAGCGCGCAGAGCGACCGGAGCGCGGCTCCGGCCTTGCCGGTGGCGATGCCGATGCCGAGCAGCGCGGTGTTCCCCGTCATGTTCCCGGTGAAGACGTGCCCGAGCCCGAGGTAGCTCACGACGTCGGTGGCGGCGGCGACCACGGCCAGGCCGGGGAGGATGACGGCCCGCCTGGGCGTGGGAAATGCCATGCAGCCGCACTACCCGGGCGCCGCCGCGCCATTCGAGAGGGGCGCGCGCGGCGGAAGGGCTGGTCGGGCGGCCGGTCGGGGCGGGCGGTCAGTCGTCCGGTCCCCGGCGGCCCGTCTTCCCGCCGGACCCGTCGCCGTCGTCTTCGCCTTCCGGCGGCCGCTCGCGCTCGTCGCCCCCGGCGCGCTCGTCGCCCCCAGCGCGCTCGTCGCCCCCAGCGCGCTCGTCGTCCCCGACGCGCTCGTCGCCCCCAGCGGGCCGGTCGTCTCCGGGGGGCTCGTCGCCTCCGGGCGGTTCGGTGGTGGCGGCGGCGACGTCGGGAGGCAGTTCCTCGGGCGGGTCGCGCAGGGCGGGCCAGGCCCGGTACACGACCGCGGCGATCGGCACCGCGACGGCCGCGCCGGGGATGCCGCCGACGATCCCGCCGATGCTGATCGCCAGGATGATGGCGAGCGGGTGGAGCCGGACGAGCCGTCCGACCAGCAGCGGCTGCAGCAGGTGGCTCTCGGCCTGGTGCTCGATGATCAGCACGCCGAGGAAGATCAGCGCGATGAGGCCGCCCTTGGCGGCGAACGCGACGGCGACCGCGAGCGCGCCGCCGACCAGGATCCCGACGATCGGGATGAAGCTCCCCAGGAAGATCACCACGGCGAGCGGCGCGACCAGCGGGACGCCGAGGACGGCCAGCACGACCGCCAGCACGACGGCGTGGATCGCGGCGACCATGACGGTGCCGTGCACGTACTGCGACAGCGTCTCCCAGGCGGCGCGGCCGGCCCGGTCGATGCGGGGGCGGTAGCGGCCCGTCCCGCCGATCGTCCAGTCCCAGATCCGGGCGCCGTCCTTGAGCAGGAAGAACGTGATGAACAGCATCAGCACGATGGCGGCGAGCACCTCGACGGTGACCGCGCCCGCCTGCACCGCGGTGTTCGCGAGCTTGCCGCGCCGCTTCTCCAGGTAGTTGATGCCCTGGTCGATGTAGTTCTGGATCTGGGAGTGCTTGACGTGCAGCGGGCCGGTCTCCAGCCAGTGCTGCAGGGAGCGGGCGGTGGCCTGCACCTCGGTGGCGAGCTTGGGGAACTCCTGGTTCGCCTGGATCCCGACGAACGTGCCGATCCCGCCGAGCACCGCGAGGGCGATCAGCATGGTGATCCAGGTGGCGGCGAGGGACGGCAGCCCGGCCCGTTCGAGCCGGGCGGTGAGCGGGCGCAGCAGCGCGCACAGGAACAGCGCGATCGCGCACGGCAGGAAGACGATCTTCAGCGTGCCGATGATCCACACCAGGCCGTAGCCGACCGCGCCGATGGCGATCAGCCGCCAGGACCACGCCGCGGCCGCTCTGAGCAGGGGCGGTGCCGGCGGCGATGCCGACGCCGCGGACCTGCGGTGCCGTTCGTCGTTCATCCGCGCCCCTCCGCCGGGACGCCGGTCTTCTCCCCCACTCCGGAAACTCTATGCGTCCGGCGCGGCTCAGATGCCGCGCCG
>NZ_JBEYYT010000305.1:0-1947 GCF_040645715.1 Spirillospora sp. NPDC046719
CGTAGGCGCCGCCGGAGCCCAGCGCCGACCAGCCGCCCAGCCGCGCGGCGCCGGCGTGGCCGCCCGCCGCGATGCCCGCGACCACGACGGCCAGGGCGATCAGGCTGGTGGCGACGAGCACGCGGGTGAGCAGGACGGTCTTCGTCACTCCGTGGTAGTTGAGCGCGGCCAGCCCCAGCACGGCCGCGACGGCCACGGCGCGCTGCGTCCACCAGGGCCCGGGCACCGCGTAGGAGGCGAAGGTGAGCGCCATCGCGGCGCACGAGGCGGTCTTGCCGACCACGAAGCCCCACCCGGCGGTGAAGCCCCACCAGTCGCCGAGGCGTTCGCGGCCGTAGACGTACGTGCCGCCGGACGTCGGGTAGGCCGCCGCCAGCTGCGCGGAGGCGACCGCGTTGCAGTAGGCGATCACCGCGGCGATCACCAGCCCGATCAGCAGCCCCGTCCCGGCGGCGCGCGCGGCCGGGCCGAACGCGGCGAACACCCCCGCCCCGATCATCGACCCGAGCCCGATCACCACCGCGTCCCCGGTCCCCAGCCGGCGCGCGAGGGAACCGCCGCCGGGCGGTGCCGCCGCCGTCCCGGAGGTCCCGGGGAGTGGTCCAGACGGCATCGCCGCCTCCAACCGCTATTCCATCAAACTGGTTTGATGTATCGTGCCGAGCGTGGGGTCACCGAGTCAAGCCGTCCCGGGGCACGGCGCGGGCGGAGCAGGCGGAGCGGATCACGACGTGCCGGAGTTCGTGCGCCTGGCCGCCCACCCGGTGCGCTGGCGGCTGCTGACCGCACTCGCCACCGGCGACCTGCGGGTCCGGGAGCTCATGGCGCGGGCCGACGCACCGCAGAACCTGGTGTCCTACCACCTGCGGCTGCTGCGCGGGGGCGGCCTCGTCACCGCGACCCGCAGCAGTTTCGACGGCCGCGACAGCTACTACCGCCTCGACCTGGACCGCTGCGCGCACGCCCTCGCCGAGACCGGGACCGCCCTGCATCCGGCGCTGCGCGGCCTCGTCGCGCCCCCGACGCTCCCGGACGCGCAGCACCACCGGCCCCCGTGCGAAGTGCTGGTGGTGTGCACGGGCAACAGCGCCCGCTCACCGATCGCCGAAGCGCTGCTGCGCCACCACTCCGCCGGACGCGTGAACGCGATCAGCGCCGGCACCCGCCCCAAAGCCGCCCTGAGTCCCGGCGCGGTGCGGGTCCTCCGCGAGAAGTACGGCATTGACATCGCCGGCCAGCGGCCCCGGCACCTGGACGCCCTGCACGGCCGCCGGTTCGACTACGTGATCACCCTGTGCGACAAGGCCCGGGAGGTCTGTCCCGAGTTCGACGGCCGTACGCGGCGGATCCACTGGAGCATCCCCGATCCCGCCACTCCGTCCGATCCCGCCACTCCGTCCGATCCCACCGGTCCGGACGACCGGGGCCGCGAGGCCGAGGAGGCCGCCTTCGCCCGCGCGGCCGCCGACATCGACACGCGCGTCCGCTACCTGCTGCCCGTCCTCGCCCTCGCATCGGAGGCCCGCCCATGACGGCGACCGACCAGTACGCCAGCGTCCGCTACCTCGTCGACGACGTCCAGGCGGCCGTCGACTTCTACACCGGCCACCTCGGCTTCACCCTCCGCCACAGCGCCGCGCCCGCGTTCGCCGACGTGGTGCGCGGACCGCTGCGGCTGCTGCTGTCCGGCCCCGCCAGTTCCGGCGCCCGCGCCACCCCAGCCGACACCGCCGGCGCCGGCCGCAACCGCATCCACCTGATCGTCGACGACCTGGACACCGAGATCGCCCGCCTCCGCGCGGCGGGCGTCGCGTTCCGCGGCGACGTCGTCTCCGGCCCGGGCGGACGCCAGATCCTGCTCAGCGACCCCGCGGGCAATCTCGTCGAGGTGTTCCAACCCGCCGCACGGCCCGCCGCGTCGCGCCCCTAGCCCGTCGCGGCCGCCAC
>NZ_JBEYYT010000305.1:1957-11603 GCF_040645715.1 Spirillospora sp. NPDC046719
AGGGCGGCGCCGGCGGGGCTGCTCGCGGCTGTGGTACCCCCCCCCCCCCGGGCGGCGCGCGCGCGGCCCCGGTCCCCCGCCGGCCCCCCCCCCGGCCGGCGGCGACGCCGGCCGGCGGCGACGGCTCTGCACGTCACGGCGACTCCGCCGGGAGGAGTTCGGCGAGCAGGGCGCGCACCCGCGCGTCGATCTCGTCGCGGATCGGCCGCACCTGCTCGACCGGCCGCCCGGCGGGGTCGTCGAGCCGCCAGTCGAGGTAGCGCTTGCCGGGGAAGACGGGGCAGACGTCGCCGCAGCCCATGGTGATGACGACGTCGGCGGCCTGGACGGCGTCGCCGGTCAACGGCTTCGGGAACTCCGTGGACAGGTCGAGCCCGATCTCGGCCATCGCCTCGGCGACGGCGGGATTGACGGCGTCGGCGGGCGCGGACCCGGCCGATCGGACGCGGACGCGCCCGGCGGCGTGGTGGTCCAGCAGTGCGGCGGCCATCTGGGAACGCCCGGCGTTGTGAACGCACACGAACAGCACCTCGGGCACGTCGGCGGCCTCGGTCACCGGGCCTCCCCCCGAGGCGGGGCGGCCCGGTCCGGTGCCGGTCACGAGACGGCCGCCGCGGTGACGCGCGGCCCGAGGATCATCGACAGCCGTTCCAGGACACCGGGGTTGAGCCAGTAGTAGACCCAGGTCCCGCGCCGCTCGGAGCCGATCAGACCGGCCTGCCTGAGGACCTTCAGGTGGTGGCTGATCGTGGGCGCCGTGAGGTCGAACGCCGCGGTCAGGTCGCACACGCACGCCTCGCCGCCCTCGTGGCAGGCGATCAACGACAGCAGCCGCAGCCGGACGGGGTCGGCGACCGCCTTGAACAGCGGCGCCAGCTCGGCCGCCTCGGTCTCGCTCAACGGCTCGCGGACCAGGGGCGCGCAGCACGCCCCCTCGGCGTCGGCGGGGTTCACGATCGGCAACCGCTGCTTGGACATGCATCTAATTTGACATCCATCTATCCAGAGATGCAAACTCGGCACATTCGCTACTTAGACAGTCATCTAAACAGCGTTCACCGGGGCGCCCGCCGACCGGCGGCCGGCCGGCACCGCCCACGACCCGAGGGGAACCGCATGTCCCGCGTCCAGCTCGCCCTGCGCGTGTCCGACCTGGAGGGCTCGATCGCCTTCTACTCCAAGCTGTTCGGCGCCGAGCCCTCCAAGCTCCGGCCCGGCTACGCCAACTTCGCCATCGCCGAGCCGCCGCTCAAGCTCGTCCTGATCGAAGGCGAGGACGGCGAGCCGACCCGCATGGACCACCTCGGCGTCGAGGTCGAGGACTCCGGGCTCGTCGACGACGCGGCACGGCGGCTCGCCGGCGCCGGGCTCGTCACGCTGGAGGAGAACGACACCTCGTGCTGCTACGCGCTCCAGGACAAGGTCTGGGTCCACGGCCCCGGCGGCGAACCCTGGGAGGTCTACACGGTCAAGGCCGACGCCGGCACCCTCGCCAAGGCCGGTGACTCCGCCTGCTGCACGACCGGCGAGAAGGCGGCCGACGACGAGCCTTCCAGGTCCGCCACCGGGTCGAGTTGCTGCTGAATCCCCGGTCAGGCGGTCGGGCGGCCAGGCCGCTCCCTTCGCGCGGCCTGGCCGCAGCCCGGGCCGCGGTCATCCGTTGCCCGGTCGGTGGGCGGTGCCGAGGATCTGCGGAGCGGCGGGGAACGGCATGCCGGTGTCGGAGCGCTGGAGCGTTTCGAGGTCGTCGATGACGAAGCCCGCGTTCGCGATCGCCGCCGCGGTGTCGCGGCTCGTGTGGCAACCGCCGCTGATGATCGGCCACACGGTGGCGTCCGCGAGGCGCTGCATACGCTGGCGGGCGGGCTCGCCGGCCTGGACATGCTCGAAGAACCGGAGCTGCCCGCCCGGGCGCACGACACGGAAGAGCTCGGCGAGGGCGTTCGCCGGGTCGGGCACCGTGCACAGCACCAGGCAGGCCACGACGGCGTCGCAGGACCGGTCGTCGGCGGGCAGCCGGTCGGCGAGGCCGTCGACGACCTCGACCGGCACCGGCGCCCGCCGTGCGGCGCTCGTGGCCGCCCGGCGCAGCCGGGCCTCCGGTTCGACGGCCAGGACACCGGTGACCTCGGCCGGATAGTGATCGAAGTTGGCGCCGGCGCCGGCCCCGACCTCCAGAACGCGTCCGGAGAGGCCGTGCAGGAGCCTCGTCCGGTACCGGCCGAGGCCGCGCTCCATCAGCGGTGACATGCGCGCATAGAACCGCGCGAAGATCGGATGCCGCACAGGCGGCGGCGCTCCCGGTCCGGACATCGTTCGCTCCCCCTCGAGTCCTCGCTGAACGACCCCGTCCTTCCTCACTATGCCGGGTGCCGCTCGGCGCGCCGTCTCCGCGTCTACTCGGCGGGCGGGGCGAGGCCGGTGAAGGCGAGGTCGACGATGGCGTTGATGTGGTCGGTGTCGGCCGCGCGGGGGGTGAGCAGCCGGCGGTAGTAGGCGGCGCCGTAGAGCAGTTCGGTGACCAGGTCCGGATCGGCGTCGGCCCGGACCTGGCCTTCGCGCTGCGCGATCCTGATGCGGTCGGCGGCGGCGCCCGCCAGGTGGCCGATGAAGCTGTCCCACAGGGCCCGGTGGATCTCGGGATCGTGCTGGGCCTCGCCGATCAGCGCGCGGTAGTGGGGGAAGACGTCCGGGTCCCCGAGGATGCGCGAGGCCGCCGCCATCTGGGTCTTGATGTCGGCGACGAAGTCGCCGGTGTCCGGGAACGTCGCGTCCGTCCTCCAGGTGGTCAGCAGCCCGTCCAGCAGCACGGCGGCCTTGGACGGCCACCAGCGGTAGATCGTGTTCTTGCCGACGCCGGCGCGGGCGGCGATGCCCTCGATGCTGAGTTTGCGGTACCCCACCTCCCGGCACAGCTCCATGGCGGCCTGGATGACGGCTTTGGCCGCCTCTTCACTGCGGCGATCGGGACGTCTCGGGGACATGGGCCCAGCATACCGTCTAGGCGATACGGAACGTTCCGTGTTGACTTGGCCCGCGGGCCCCGGCATCCTGAAGCGGCACGGAACGATCCGTGCCGCCAGTAAAGGACAAGGCCGATGAAGGTTGAGATCACCCACGACATCGCCTGCAGCTGGTCGGCGCTCGGCTACGCCCGCTTCCGCCGGGCCGCCGAGGAGCACCGGGCCGGCGGCGGCGCGTTGACGGTGGTCTTCAGGCCGTACCAGACCGCCGTCCGTTCAGCGGGGACGCCGCTGGACGGCGGCCCGTCCCCGCTCGCCCCCACCGCGCGCGCCGAGCAGATCGCGCGGGCGGCGGCCGCGGACGGGCTGGTGATGAGGACGGACCGGATCGTGCCCGCCGACACCTCCCGCGCCCATCGGCTCATCGCGCTGGCTGCCGCGCACGGCAGGGCGGAGGAGATGGCCGCCCGCCTGTACCGCGCCCACTTCACCGACGGTCTGGACATCGCGGACGCGGGCGTGCTGCGGAGCCTGGCATCCGTCGTCGGCGTGCCCTGGGACGCCGAGGACGACGGCGAGCGGCCCCATGCGGACCTCGCGCCGTCCGGCCCGCCAGTGCCGGTCTTCCGGTTCCCGGACGGGACCCTCCTCGTCGGAGCCGTGTCGCTCGCGGCGCTGCGGGGCGAACTGAAGCGGGCGGCCCTGCGCACCGCCGCCGCCTGACCCCCGAACGGCCCTGCGCAGCCGTGGCCGGAAAAAAATCTCAGATCGCCCCGATCCGACCGATGAGTTCGCTTGGCACGCCCGGTCTCTCCTACGAACACAGCGCCTCGTACGAAGACGAAAGGGCAAGCAGATGAGCATCACCGGCTACACCACCGCTCCGTCGACGACCGCCACGACCTCGCCCCGCGCCGTCGCGCTGTGGCGCACCGGCGGGCTCGCCGCCGTCGCCGCCACGCTGGCGACGACGGGCATCGCCGCCGTCGCCGACGCGGCCGGGATCTCCCTGGACGTCGACGGCGAGCCGATCCCGCTGCTCGGCTTCACCCAGCTGACCCTGGTGTGCTCCGCGATCGGCATCGTCCTGGCCGTGGCGCTGCGGCGCTGGGCCGCGACGCCCAAGCGCACGTTCCTGGTGGCCACCGGCGCTCTCACGGTGCTGTCGTTCGTGCCCGACCTCCTCGTCCCGGCGGCGCCGTCGACCCGGGCCGTCCTCATGCTGACCCACCTGGTGGCCGCGGCGATCGTCGTCCCGCTCGTCGCCGGCCGCCTGCCCGCCGCCCGCACCCGCTGACCCCGCGGAGGGACGCCGCGTCCGCGACCCGGACCCCACAGCCCCATCACCCGGCAGGGAGATGGGGCCCGCGGCCGTGAACGGGCGGCCGGGGCCCGCCCTGACGGGTCAGTGCCCGGGGATCAGCCCGGCGACGACGTCGATGTGCTCGACGGTGGGCGGCTCGGCGAACAGGTCCGCGCCGGCGGCTCGCAGGGCCGGCAGGTTGGCCTCCAGATGGGCCCGGCGGTCGGCGTCGTCGGCGAACGCGTCGTAGATCGCGAACGTCGTCGGTCCGAGCCGCAGCGCGAACCAGACGACGGCCTTCCCCTCCTCGCGCACGATCTCCACCACGTCCTTGAACCTCGCCTCCACCTCGTCGACCTTGTCCGGCCTGGCCTCGACGCGGATGAACAGTCCCACGGTGACCATCGGGGCGCCCCCACTTCTGTAGTGATCGTTTGGAAAGTACGCTACCCCACATCTGTATCGATCGCTATAGAATGTCGGGCATGAGGACGGGACGCCCCCGGTCGTTCGACCGCGACCGGGCACTGGAGGACGCGATCGCCGTGTTCTGGGAGCACGGCTACGACGCCACGTCGGTCTCCATGCTCACCAAGGCGCTCGGCATCGGCGCGCCGAGCCTCTACGCGGCCTTCGGCGACAAGCGCGCCTTGTTCCTGGAGGCCCTCGACCGCTACCTGGGCACCTACGCCGCGTTCACCCGGCGCGCGCTCGCCGAGGAGACCGGCGCCCGCGACGCCGTCCGGCGCCTGCTGCACGAGGCGGCCGCCGCCTACACCCGGCCCGGCCTCCCGCACGGCTGCATGCTGATCAGCGCGGCCACCAACTGCTCCCCGCAGTCCGCCGACGTCGCCGCGCACCTGCGCGACCTGCGCGAAGCGGGCACCCGCGCGCTCGAAGACGTGCTCCGGACCGCCGTCCGGACCGGCGAGCTCCCCGCGCACACCGACGCCCGCGGGCTTGCCTCCTTCTACGCCGCCGTCATGCAGGGCATGTCCGCCCGGGCCCGTGACGGCGCCGCGCGGAGCGAGCTGGAGCAGATCGCCGAGACGGCCCTCCGGGCGTGGCCCGACGCCCGCCGATCCTGACGGCGGGAACGCCCACGATCGTGACGGCGGGAACGCCCGCGATCCTGACGGCAGGGACGCCCGCGTAGGCGCGACGGGCCACCCCGCTCGCCTTTTCTCCGTTTCGGTAGTCCTACCGAAACGGAGAAAAGGGCTCAGAAGTGCGCTGAATGCCGGGTTACAGTCGCGTTGCCACGAGAATCGAACGGCAAGGGGGCTTCGCCGGCTCTCGTGAGCGGGCACGATGACCACGAATTCACGCAGCGGGGGGAAACATGCTGGGTCGTGAATACAGCGGTGAACAGGGCGGTCTCACCGCGGAGCAAATCGCGTCGCTGACGATAGAGGGGCGGGGCGGCCAGCCACGGGAGGCGGGGAATCCCGGCGTCGTTCTCGGAGCGTCCGTTCACGAGGGCGTTTGGGTATCGGCGAAGACCGGGCAGCCGATCCACATGCGCATGGACCTGGCGGACTCCGCCACCGGCGCCCGCATGCCGCGTCCGACCATGCGGGTATTCAAGGGCGTCGCCGCCGCCACCGACGTCGTCGCGCTCACGACCGCCGACGGCGCGGCATGGCTCGCGGTCGCCCGTGGCCCGGGCGCCCCGACCCGGTTCGGGTTCACGATCGCGCTGCCCGAGGGGCTGGCGCTGGAGCCGATGCCGTCCGGCGGGCTCGACTTCATGCACCCGCATTACGGCGCGACCGTCGGCAGGCTCTACAAGCCGTGGGCGAGCGACGCGATGTTCCGCCCGTTGCCCGCGGAGTACCTCGTCCGGGAACCGGCGGCCCTGACGGTGAGCGTGGACTCCGCCGGCGCCGCGTACCCGTTCGTCGTCGGCGTCGTCTACGGCAGCTCTCCGCGCTGATCACCGTCGGCCGGCGGCCGCGGCCGGGCGGGACGGCATGAACAGCGCGCTGACGTTGGCGATGACGCGCCCGCCGGCCGCGAACGTCGCCGTCCCGGCGGCGAGCCGCCGTCCGGTCCGCGTCGGGACGACGGCTATGTCGACCCAGTCGCCCTCCCTGGCGGTACCGACCATGTCGCAGGACAGGTTGACGGTGATGAGCGGTGTCGGCGGGTCCGTCCGGACGGCCAGGGCGTGCCCGATCACCACGTCGCCGACGGAGGCGATCACCCCGCCGTGCAGCAGCCCGCGGGCGTTGGTCTTGGGGCCCTCGACGAGGAATCGGGCGCGCAGCGGGTCGTCGCGGTGGCGCAGGAAGCCGCCGATGGCGGTGAGCAGCGGGCTCGGCCGGTCGTAGGGGACGAAGTCGGGGCGTGCGTCGGTCACGGTGCCTCCTCGGCGGCGGGACGGGGGTCGCGGGACGCGGTCGCGGCCAGGCCGCGCAGCGTCGCGGTGACCGTCAGCCGGAAGCGCCGGTCGGCCGCGTCCGGACCGCCGCCCAGCAGTCCGGAGGAGTCCAGGGCCAGCAGTCCCTGGACCGTCGCGAACAGGCCGATGGCCGCGTCCCGGGCCGTGCCGGGGGCGCGGTCGGGCCCGAGGACGGCCGCGACCCGGCCGACGACGATCGCGTGGATCTCCTCGGCGGCGCGGGCGTCGGACGCGCCGGGGCGGAACTCGGCGAACGGACGGGAGAACATCACCTCGTGCAGGTGCGGGGCGCGGCGGGCGAACGACCGGACGGCGAGCGCCAGTTCGAGCACGTCCGCCTCGGGGTCGCCGGTGGGCTCCAGGGCGCGCAGGTCCGCCGCCAGCCGTGCGAAGCCGTCGGCGAACAGCGCGCGGGCCAGCCCGGCCTTGCCGCCGAACAGCTCGTTCACCGCCGCCAGCGACGTTCCCGCCCCGGCGGCGACCGCCCGGGTGGTCACCGCTCCGGCGCCGCCCGTCTCCAGCAGCCGCCCGGCGGCCGCCAGCACGTCGCCGCGCATCGCCTCGGTCCGCGTCTTCCGCCGTCCCACGCCGCCACCCTACCTCTTTTCGGATCAGTGATCCGAAAAGCGCGGTCCGCCGCGCGAGCGGGCGGCCCGGACGGCGCGGCGGTTCACCAGGAGCCGCCTCCCCCGCCGCCGTCACCGCCGCCGACTCCTCCCCCGGCTCCATCGCCGCCGAAACCGCCGATGGGGCCGTGGCTCGACCCGCCCCAACCGGACCTGGTCCGCCGGGTCGGGGAGGACGTCCGGGGCAGCGTCCCCTGAGCGCGCTTCGCCTTCCGCGCGGACGCGTCGACGAACATCGTCGCGACCTCGGCGAAGCGGTCCTGCAAGCCCTTCTCCGGGCCGTCGTCGGTGTACCACTCGGGCGGGCCGCCCCGTCCCGCGACGTACCTGCGCAGGATTCCCGCGTATCGCCGCGCCACCGCGAACGGGAGGTCCTCGGCGTCCGGCACGTCCTTGATCACGAGGCCCCCGGTGTAGCGGTCCGCCTCGTCCCTGAGCTGCTGAGCGCGGCGAGTGAAGGGGTCGATGCGCCGCGAGCGCACCCAGACGACCGGGGCCGCCACGAGCAGGGCCGCGCCCCAGGCCGTCACGTCCGTCACGGCGCCGTCGGCGACCGGGCCGTAGACCAGGCCCAGGACCCCGGCCACGCCCAGCAGCACCGACGCGGACCGCAGCAGGGGCACGCCCGCCGACCAGGGCCGCCGCCAGCCGTGCGCGTCGACGGCCTCCTCCACCAGCGGACGCAGGCGCCGGGCCAGCCCGAGACCGTCGACGTCCTCGGCGGCGGCCTCGTCGCCGCCGGAGAACACCTCGTCGAGGAGCGCCTTCTCGTAAGGCCGCAGGTCCGCACTGTCGCGGGGGCCGGTCAGCCGGAGCCGCGGCCCGCCGCCGGCCGGCCGGGTGATCCTCAGGTGCCCGCGAGCGGCGAGGTCCACGGCGATGCTCGCGCCGAGGTCGGCTCCGTCGGCCTCGGCGGCCCAGTGGGTGCACAGGACGGTGAGTTCCGCGGGCACGGCGGCGGGGACCGCCGCGGCGGAGTCCATGCCCGCCCAGTGGAGCGGGCGCAGGAACACCACCACCTCGGCCGCGACGGCGAGCAGCGCCGCCGGGACCGCGAGCCAGCCGAACACGCCGACCCGCCAGCCGCCCTCCCCGGACGGCTGCGGCCGCACCGCGCCGTGCGGCAGCGCCGCGCGGACGGTGATGCCCTGCCCCGCTTCCAGCCGCTGCCCGAAGGCCGCGCTGCCCTGGCCGGTGTTCCACGCGCCGGCGCACGGCGCGGTCGAACCGCGGGGCCCGGCGTAGCAGGCCAGGGACCGGTAGGCGGCCGGCGCCCGGAGCAGGACGGTCGCCACGTCGATCGGGACCTTCCATTCGGTGCCGACCGCGTTCCAGTCCAGGACGTCCGACCGGACGGCGTGCTTCGCGGTGTAGTCGAGCGTGTAGGTGCGCACGCCGGTGACCAGCGTGGACGGGTCGCCGATCCGCACGTCCACGGCGCCCTTGGAGCGGGTGACGGACCGTCCGGCCGGCGCGTCGGGGCTGCCGGTGCGCACGTTCCCGATCGACGCGCGACCGGTCGGGATGCGCCGCTCGATGCCGTGCCGGCGCGCGCCTCCGAAGTCGTAGACGATCCTCTCCTGGACGTGGAGGACGCCGTCCCGGTCCACCGTCAGGTCGACCGCGTACGACCGGATGCGCTCCTGCACGGGCGCCGCCGACGCCGCCGGGGCGAGGAAGAGGAGCGCGAGGCAGGCCGCCGCCGCGCCGAGCAAGATCCTCCGCATACGTCGTACGACTCCGGAAACGGGCGCCCGGTTCTGCCCGGCCCCACCCGGCGGCCCGGTCCGCCTGCACGCCCGGGCCGGTCGTCCGTCCGGCCTATGACGGAACGCGTTCCTCCGGGTGCGGTCGGGCACCGCCCGGCGGGCCGATCACCTCCGGCCGCCGCTAAACCTGAGAAATGTCGATCATGGGCGAGGCGTCCGTCATCGAAAGTTCACAAGTGATCGACCGCTGATTATCAAGGTCTTGCGGGGAGCGTGAAGGGAGGAGCAATACTAGTCGCCGGGTTCATTCCCGCCCCCCACGGGACTTCACCGCGAAGGGACGTGATACCGCAGGTCAGCCGGTTTCGATAAAGCCGTTTCAGCCATTGCTCCAATGCGTGTCCCCAGCATGCCCGAAGAAAGGGAGAAAACCGTGAACCGTCTCGTCGACCGGATTCTCGACCGGATCGCGCCCAAGGCGACCGCGTCCGCCTGCAGCGGCGGCTACTTCTGCAACGCCGCCGGCCACCCGGGCTACTGGTACCGCTTCTGCTGCCTGGACAGCGGCTGCCAGTGGACCAAGATCCGCAGCTCCTGCTGACCCGACCCCGGGACGAGTCCGGGCGGCGGCGGCGCGCACC
>NZ_JBEYYT010000306.1:0-11599 GCF_040645715.1 Spirillospora sp. NPDC046719
CTTCGGGCGCTCGCGCCGCCGCTCCGGCGGGGGCGCCTCGTCCCAGGGCTCCGCGGGCGGCTCCGCGGTGCGGGAGCGCCCGAAGGTGGCGAGGTGGATCATCCCCTCGGGGAGGCCGCCGCCCGTCCGGACCGGCGCCTCCTTCTCCAGCGAGACGCTCGCCGCCGAGGCCCATTCGCCGGACGGCCCCGGCGGGTGCCCGGCGAACCGCTCCGGCAGGGACCTGGCCGCGCCGACGAGGTCGACGCCCCGCGCGTGGGCGACCAGCATGACCAGCCCGAACACCACCAGCACGGCGATCGAGTCCGTCGACACGCCGCCGAACAGGCTGAGCGCGACGCCGAGGCACAGCAGCGCCCCGAGCGCCGACAGCACGGCCGGCGCGTCGAACCACCGGCGGAATAGCCGCTCCGCGGGCGACGACTCGCCCGGGCTCGACGGCATCAGCAGGGCGGCGACGATGTAGAGGAAGACGCCCTGCCCGTGCGCGAGGACCAGCAGCCCGAACCCCACGCGGAAGACGACGGGGTCGATCCCCGTGTACCGCCCGAGCCCGGTGCAGACCCCGGCCAGCACGCGCCGCTCCGGATTCCGTGCCAGCCTCCGGCGCTCGCCGGCGTTCCGTTCCTCGACCATGCCCACCATCGTGTCCGCTCCCGCCGCCCCCCGGTATCGGGGACGACCCTGACCCGTCCCGGATATGGCCCCCTCCGCCGCGAAACCGGCCGGCGGAAACGGATTGACGGCACTGCGACGATCGCGGCATGGGAACCGATATCAGCGGATACATCGAGTGCCGCGAACGGCCCCTCCGGCCGGACGCGTCCGGGCCATGGCGCGCCGCCATGGACCTCGACCTGCTTTACGACGATCGGCACTACGACGCGTTCGGCTGCCTGTTCGGGGTGCGCAACTACGCCTCGTTCCGTCCGCTGGCGGCCGGGCGAGGGCTGCCCGAGGACGTGTCCGACGCCGTCCGGGAGGCGGCCGAGAGCTGGGAGCACCACGACGCGACCTGGATCAGCTGGGCCGAGGTGGCGAGGGTGGACTGGGACGAGCCCGCCGAGAGCGCCGACCAGCGGCTGCGCCAGTACCTCCGCCGGCCCGACGGCACTCTGGAGCCCATGGGAAAGAGCCTCTGGGGGCCGAGCCTCATGGAGGCGACCGGTGCGTCCTACGAGGACGTTGTGGAGGGCCGGGTGCGCTGGTCCGAAGGCCAGGAGTTCGAACTCGGCGACCTCGTCTTCCGGGCGGTGACCCTCCGCCGCCGCGACGTGGTGCCGCCGGACGGGGCGTGGCGGCACGTCTGGCGGGTCATGGAGATGCTCGCCGAGCGGACCGCGCCGGACGACGTCCGCCTGGTGGTCTGGTTCGACTCCTGACGGGCGGGCCGCGAGGGCGACCCTGAGGGAAATCGGGGTGCCGCCCTGATGCGGCCCGGCGCGAGGCGTGTGACGATCGGTGACGTGGGAGTACGTGGCGAAGGCCCGCAGGACGCGGGGGCGGCGGGCGGGGTGACGGCCGCGCCGCCGGCCGGGCCCGAAGGGGCGCGGCTGGAACGGGTGCCGGACGGGCGGCTCGTCGCCGGGGTGGCGCGCGGGCTCGCCGCGCACCTCGGCGTGGACGTGCTGATCGTCCGGTCGGCGTTCGTCCTGCTGACGATCGCGAGCGGGCTCGGGCTCGCCGCGTACGGCGCGTTCTGGATCCTTGTGCCCGCGCGGGAGGGCGCGGCGGCGCGGCGGGGCCGCGACTGGGGACAGCTCGCCGCCTACGCCGCGGTCACGCTCGGCCTGGCCGCCCTGCCGTGGGGGGCGGCGGGCGAGGCGGGCGGGCTGATGCAGTGGGCGATCTGGCCGTTCGTGCTCGGCGGCGTCGGCGTCGCGATCCTGTGGCAGCAGGCCGACCGGGACCAGCGGCAGCGGTGGGTGCTGCCGCTGCGGCAGCGCTGGCTGCGCAGCCTGCTCGGGCTGCTGCTGGTCGTCGGCGGCATCGGCGGGTTCGTGGCGCAGCGGGTGGACGTCGGGCAGGCCCGCTCGGTCGTCATCGCGATGCTGATCATCCTGACCGGGGTGACGCTGATCGTGACGCCGTGGGTGGTGCGGCTCTGGCAGGACCTGGACACCGAGCGCGCCGAGCGCGTCCGGTCGCAGGAGCGGGCGGAGCTGGCGGCGCACATCCACGACTCGGTGCTGCACACGCTGACGCTGATCCAGCGGAACGCGCACGACGCGCGGGAGGTGCAGCGGCTCGCGCGCTCGCAGGAGCGGACGCTGCGGACGTGGCTCTACCAGCCGCGCTCGGACCCGGACCAGACGTTCGCCGCCGCGATCAAGGCAGCGGCGGGCGAGGTCGAGGACGACCACGGCGTGCCGATCGAGGTGGTGTGCGTCGGCGACACCGAGTTGGACGACCGGCTGGGCGCGGCGCTGCAGGCGGCGCGGGAGGCGATGGTGAACGCCGCGAAGTACGCGGAGTCGCCGTCGGTGTCGGTGTACGCGGAGGTGGAGGGGGAGAAGGTCGCCATCTTCGTCCGGGACCGGGGGAAGGGATTCGACCTGGATCAGGTCCCGGAGGACCGGATGGGCGTCCGGGGGTCCATCATCGGACGTATGGAGCGCAACGGCGGCAAGGCCACCGTCCGCACCGCCCCTGGGGAAGGCACCGAGGTCCGGCTGGAGATGGAGAAGGCGTGAGCGAGCTGAAGCGGGTCGTGCTGGTCGACGACCACCAGATGTTCCGGACCGGGGTGAAGGCGGAGCTCGGCGGCGGCGTCGAGATCGTCGGGGAGGCCGGCGACGTCGACGAGGCGGTGTCGGTGATCCGCGCGACGACCCCGGACGTGGTGCTGCTGGACGTGCACCTGCCCGGCGGCGGCGGCATCGAGGTGCTGCGGCGGCTGAACGGGGTGGTGCCGTCGCGGTTCCTGGCGCTGTCGGTGTCGGACGCGGCGGAGGACGTGATCGGGGTGGTGCGGGGCGGCGCGCGCGGCTACGTCACCAAGACGATCTCGGGTCCGGAGCTGACGGACGCGATCGGCCGCGTCGCGGAGGGCGACGCGGTGTTCTCGCCGCGCCTCGCGGGGTTCGTGCTGGACGCGTTCGCGGCGTCGGACGTCCCGGCGGTCGACCCGGAGCTGGACCAGATCACCCAGCGGGAGCGGGACGTGCTGCGGCTGATCGCCCGCGGCTACGCCTACAAGGAGATCGCCAAGGAGCTGTTCATCTCGGTGAAGACGGTGGAGACGCATGTCAGCAGCGTGCTGCGCAAGCTCCAGCTGTCGAACCGGCACGAGCTGTCCCGCTGGGCGGCCGCCCGCCGCCTCGTCTAGCGGACGGCCCCGCCCGGGCGGGCCTGGGCCAGGCCCTCGCCCCGGACCGGAGACCTCCGCCCGACCGGGGGCCTGGGCCGGGCCGGGGATCTCAGGCCAGGCCGAGGAGCTCCGGCCTGCTCGCCCGGGTGCGCCACGCCTCGCGGGGGTCGGCGACGAGGCGCCGCGTTCCGAGGTCGAGCAGGCCGCTGACGTGCGCGACCTCGGCGGCGACGGTGCCGTCCGAGCGCCGGAACTCGTGGCGGACGCGGTAGGTCTTGCCGCCGCCCCATTCCCATTCGCAGGTCACGTCGACCTGGTCGCCGCCGCGCAGCTCGCGGTGGTACTTGATGACGGTCTCCAGATTGACCGGCCCCAAGCCGCCGCCGACGAGGTCCTGGACGGACACTCCGGCGGCCTGCACGCAGGCGAAGCGCGCGTGGTCGGCGTACTGGACGTAGAAGCCCCCGTTGAGGTGCAGCTGCGGGTCGATCTCGTAGACGCGGACGTCCATCCGGACGCTGAACGGTTCGGTGGTGACGGTCATTCGGGGTCCTCCTGTTCCGCCCGCCAGCGGAGCGAGCGCTCGGTGAGGTAGCGGCGGCCGTCGTCGCGGACCTCCAGCCAGTCGCCGCGGACCCAGCCGCCCGCGGCCTGCGGGGAGAAGCCGTGCTTGCGGAACAGCGCGCTGGCCTCCGCCCTGGTGAGGCCCTGCCGGCCCCATTCGGAGATGAGCCCGCGGTAGCGGCTCTCCTCGGTGGGCTCGGCGGGGTCGGCCGCGACGGCGTCGGCCAGGGCCGCGAACCCGGCGCTGATCTGGCGCAGCGCCGCGGCGATCCGCTCCTCGCGCGGAGTCGGCGGCGTGGTGGGCGGCTCCATGCCTCATAGCTTAGCAATCGATAGCGATCGCTTAGCTATGGTGAGACGTCTCCACTACCCCGCCCGGGGCCTACGTGTCAGTGACGGGCGTGAGCAAAATGTAATGTCCGGAATATCGGGCATCATGATCACGAGGCCCGCGGGGTGTGGCAGGGTCGCTCCCCATGAGTTATCCACCTCCCGGGCCCGGTCAGCCGGGCCCCGATCCCATGGCCCCCTATCCGCCCCCGCCGATGCCGTCCGAGCCCGCGTACGGCTCCGGCCCGCCGCAGGACAAGACGAACGGCCTGGCCATCGCCGCGTTCGTGACCGGGCTGCTCGGCTGCTGCGGCATCGTCGGCGCCGTCCTCGGCGCCATCTCCCTCCGCCAGATCGGCGAGCGCGGCGGCAAGGGCCGCGGCCTCGCCATCGCCGGCATCGTCCTGTCCGTGCTCTGGGTCGTGGGCGGGGTGATCGGCTACCTGGTGATCCCCGGCTCGGGCTCCTCGCCGTCCGCCACCGGCCCGGACGGGACGCCGAAGCCGAAGACGACCCGGCCGGAGAAGATCGACGCGTACACGATGAAGGTCGGCGACTGCATCAACGACCCCGTCTCCTCCGGCGCGCCGTCCGGCGAGTCGGCCCCACCGGTCGAGGTGGAGAGCGTCAAGAAGGTGCCCTGCACCGGCCCGCACGACGGCGAGGTGCTGGCCGTCTTCAAGCTGACGCAGGCCGTGATGCCGGACGACCAGCAGATGAGCCGGCTGGCCTCCACCGGATGCAAGCTGCGCATCCAGCGCAGGCTCGACCGCGACCCGGCCGCCGCGCACCTCGGCCGGTCGTTCTACTACCCGACGGTCGACTCGTGGCGGGACGGCGACCGCACCGTCACCTGCCTCGCGGTGAACGCCGCCGAGGGCAAGAAGCTCAGCCGCCCGATCCGCGGCTGACCTCCGGCGGTTCCCGCTGGGCGGCCGGCCCGCCGCTCAGCACGACCCCGGACCCCCCTTCAGTAGTCGCGGAGCCTGTAGGAGTTCGTGACGGCGTAGACGTCGTCCATCCGCTCCTCGCCCGCATCCGCCATCCCCATCTCCGTGGCGCCCGTCTCCGTGGCGCCCGTCTCGGCGGCGAACCGGTCCCGGTTCCGGGCGGCGTTCGCGATCGCCAGCCTCTGGTTCGCGGTGACGAAGTCGCGGAGCTCGGCCTCGTAGGCGGCGAACGCCGCGCGGTGGTCGCCGTCCGCGGCCTTCAGCTCGCCCGCCAGCACGTACGCGCCGACAAGCGCCATGCTGGTGCCCTGCCCGGACGCGGGGGATCCGCAGTACCCGGCGTCGCCGAGCAGCGCCACCCGCCCCGCCGACCAGGCGTCCATGCGGATCTGCGCCATCGCGTCGAAGTGGAAGTCCGGCGCGTCCCGCATCGTCTCCAGCAGCCGCGGGATCTCCCCGCCGGCGTCCGCGAAGCGGCTCGCGAGCAGCCGCTTCTGGTCCCGGACGTCGCGCGGGTCGTAGGCGACCGGCTCGGGCGAGTCGAACCCCATGTAGACGCGGAGCTCGGTGTCGCCGCGGACGCTCATCGCCATCGCGCCCCACGCGCTCCCCGGCACCGGGAAGATCGTCTGCCAGCGGCGCAGGCCGAGCAGGTTCGGGGCCGTCCACACGCCGAGGTGGGCGCCGAGGTGGTGCAGGTAGGCGTCCTCGGGGCCGAACGCCAGCCGCCGGACGTTGGAGTGCAGCCCGTCGGCGCCGACGACCAGGTCGAACGTCCGGGTGGCGCCGCCGTGGAAGATCACGCGGACGCCGTCGCCGTCCTGCTCCAGCCCGGCGATCGAGTCGTCGAAGAGGTACTCGATCCGGTCGCCGCCCGCCCCGGCGATCAGCCCGGCGAGGTCGTCGCGGAGGATCTCCACGTCGGGGCTCGCGAGGTCGCCGCCACTGGCGGTCCGCTCGGTGGTGCGGAAGAGCTCCTCGCCGTCCTGGCCGACGACCGACATACCGCGCAGGTCGGTGCTCAGCCCGCGGGCCGCGTCGAGGATCCCCATCCGGCCGGCGACGTCCAGCGCCGGCCCCCGCACGTCGATGGCCTGCCCGCCGGGACGCATCGCGGGCGCCCGCTCCACGACCGTCACCGCGAACCCGTACCGGTCGAGCCAGTACGCGAGGGCCGGGCCGGCGATGCTCGCACCGGAGATCAGGACGTTCCTGTTGCGCATGAGCCGCTCCTTCGGGAGGTTCTGCCGCCTTCCCGAAGGCTCACCGCACGCGCTGACAGAACGCTGACGCCCCGCTCACAGCCCTGACGGTCCGCTGAGAGCCGCGGATCAGCCGGCCTCGCGCCCCGCGTCGCGCAGGGGCGAGACCACCATGGACGCGACGTGCTCGACCGTCGCCACGCCCTCCGCCATCGTCGGGCTGTCGGCGCTGAACACCGCGACGACGAAGTCGTGCCCGGGGCCGGTGATGCGGCCGATGCTGTTGACCGCCCAGCCGTTGCCCTCGTACCGCAGCGGCACCCACCCGTTCTTGAGCGCGACCTTCTCGCCGGGGCGCGCCGCCGCGCTGATCCCCCACGCCTGGGACGGCGTCACCGAGCCCATCAGGCGGAGGACGTAGCGGCGGTTCGCCGGGGTGAGCGGCGAGTCGTCCGAGGCGAGCATCCGCACCAGCCGCACCTGGTCGGACGGGGTCGTCCACGACGACCCCCACGACACCGGGTACGGGACGGTGCCGCCGAGGCCGAACGCCGCGTTCGCGTTCCGGAGCCCGGCGTCGCGGCCGATGTCGGCGTACAGCGCGTCCGCCGCCGTGTTGTCGCTCTTGCGGATCATCTGCCCGGCCAGCGCCCGCTCGCCGTCCGACATGGCGACGCCCTGCCGCTGGTGCTGCAGCAGCAGTGCCGCGAGGATGTCGACCTTGATGACGCTGGCGGTGACGAACCGGGACGTCTCGTCCACGCCGAACGTCATGCCGCTGCGCAGGTCGGTCGCCATCACGCCCGCGTGCCCCGGGCGGCCGCGCAGGTAGGCCAGGACGTTGCCGCGCAGCCGGAGCGGATCGAACACCGGTGCCTTCGCGACCGTCACCACCCGCCCTCCGGAGGAGCCGTGCTCCGCCCGGTGGACGGTACCGGGCGGATGCCCGTGCGTCATCGTCCAGGTGAGTCCCATTCCGGCGGTGACGGTGACGGCGCCGACGGCGATGCCGAGCACGGTGAGGCTGCGTCGCATGCGATCCCCCGATTCGCGCGACGGCGGCCCGTCCCCCGAGGGCCGCCATGATCACCTCGGCTCCTACCCGCCGCGACGGGAAGATCACCTGCGCGGACCGGCGGCCTCCGCACCGGCCCGGGAGCAGCCGGCCCGGGGGCGGTGCGTGCTGAAGCGGTGCGTCCGGGAACGGTCGGCCCGGGGAGCGGCCGGTGCTGGGACGGCCCGGGGTCAGAACTCGACGGGCAGCCGGGCCGGGCAGCCCGGCTCGCAGCGCTCGGCGTGCCAGGCGACGCGGCGGGCGAACGACCCGAACCGGCGGCGGAGCATCGCGCCCTTCAGTTGCGCGGTGCCCGGGATCCGCCCGTCGAACGACCCGCGCCAGCGGATCAGCGTGTTCACCCCGTGCGGTTCCAGCGTGATGTCGACGCGGTAGCCGCGCGGCATCCCGGCGATGGCGACGTACCCGCAGTGGCGCGGCGGGTCGTAGGCGACGACCTCGTGCCGGGCGCGGGCCCAGAACGAGGCCCACTCGTTCCAGGAATCCGCCACGAAGAGATGCTTGAAGATCACTTCCGGGGCGGCATAGGTGGTGGCGGTGGCCTCGATCTCATGCGGCATGACATCCCCCCGAATCAGGACACAGGGGGTGCATGCCCGATTCCAGCGAGATTACGGCATGTGACGTGACGAATTTGCAGCGTGACCGTTCCGGTGCCCCGGCGGGGGAGGGGCCGAGCGCCGGTCAGGCCGTGTCGACGACCTGGAACGCCTCGGCCAGGCGGCCGTCCCCGAACCCCGCCGCCTCGGCGTTCGCCGACAGCCAGCCGCGCAGCATGTTCGGCAGCTCGTCGCCCATGTGGGCGGTCTGGCTGGCGTGCGACCGCAGCGCGTTCACCTTCCGGTCGAACTGGTCGGTGATGTCGACGTAGTGGTTCACCACCGGGCCGCCGCTGAGCCACACCTCGCGGGCCGTCCACGCCTCCAGGCCCTCGTCGGCCAGCAGTTCCGGGAACGCGTACGGGTTGCGGGCGTCCGGGTACACCGCGTCGAGCGCCGCGGCGCCGACCGCCCGGTGGTCCGGGTGGCTCGGGTAGATCCGCTCGTAGTTGCGCTCCGGGCTCGGCATCAGCACCCGGTCCGGCCGCACCTGCCGGATCACGCGGGCGAGGTCGCGGCGCAGGTCCAGCGTCGCCTCGACCCGGCCGTCCGGGTAGCCGAGGAACCGGACGTCGGTGACGCCGACGCACTTGGCCGCCGCGCGCTGCTCCTCGCGGCGCAGCGACGCCATCTCCTCCCGGGTGACGCCGTCGTCGAAACCGCCCGCGTCGCCGTCGGTGACCATCAGGTAGACGACCTCGATGCCCTGGTCCGTCCAGCCCGCCACCGACCCGGCGCAGCCGAAGTCGACGTCGTCCGGATGCGCCATCACGGCGAGGATCCGCTGCAGTCCGCTGTCGTCCAGAACGTTGGTCACGGATTCAACAATAAAGTCTGCGGCCGGATACGGGCACACTCAAGATCGGCCATTTCCCGAAGGCCCGGCGGGCCGCGCCGGCGGCCTCACGGGCGGTCCCGGGCGGCGGTGTCATGGGGGTTGTCAGGGCGGGAGCGCCATAAAGGCCGGTCAGAGCGACAGCACCGCGGCGAGCAGCCGTTCCTGGAACGCCCGCACATCGCTGCCGACCGCGACCTTCACCGGGCGGCGGGTGTCGTCGGCGGGCAGGGACCGCGCGTCCCACACGGTCGTGCCGCGCGTCAGTTCGCCGCGCAGCTCCACCCGCACCGGCCGCTGCACGTACTCGCCGAGGCCGGGATCGACCGCCAGCATCGCGGCGAGCGCGTCGTGGATGACCGCCCCGCGGCGCCGCAGCGTCGGCGTGTAGGCGTCGGCGTAGAACTCCAGGATCCGGGTGGCGAACCGCGCGACGGGGGAGTCGTGCGCCGCCAGCCGGTCGAGCCAGTCGTCGTGGACGGCGGTCGGGTGGGTGGCGTCCAGCGGCACCAGCACGACCGGCCAGTCCGCCGCGAACACCAGGTCGGCGGCCTCCGGGTCGTGCCAGATGTTCGCCTCGGCGTGCGTGGTGATGTTCCCCGGGTGGCCGAACGCGCCGCCCATCACGACCACCTCGCGGACCAGCGACGGCAGCTCCTCGTCCAGCAGCAGCGCCGCGCCGAGGTTGGTCAGCGGGCCCGTGGCGAGCAGGGTCACCTCGCCGGGCCGCTCCCGCGCCGCCCGGACGATCCGCTCGGCGGCCGGTTCGGGGACCGGGCGCCCCGCCGGCTCGGGCAGGTTCGTGTCGCCGAGGCCGTCCCTGCCGTGCCAGTCGAGCGCGTAGTGGACGTCCTGCGCCATCGGGCGGCCGGCGCCGACCGCGACCGGCACGCCCTTCTCGCCCGCCTCCAGGCCGGCCGCCTCCAGCACGCGCAGCGTGTTCAGGGCCCCGGTCAGCGGGTCGATGTTGCCGTGCACCGTCCCGACCCCGGCCAGCTCCGCCTCGCCCGCCCGGACGAGGGAGGCGAGGTACAGCAGGGTCAGGGCGTCGTCGATGCCGGTGTCGCAGTCGAACAGGAGAACGGGAGCTTTCGTCACCCGTGCAACCTATGACGGAAGGGCCGTTCCGGGCATCCCCGAAAACCGGCGCACGAAGATCGTGGTTGGGCCTGGGACGGGACGCCGTGCCGGGGTAGAGCTGAGACATGCGCAAACTCATCAACGATCCGGAGAACGTGGTCGCCGACGCGCTGCGCGGCCTCGCCGCCGCGCATCCGTCGCTGCGGGTCGATCCCGAGAACGGCACGGTCGTGCGGGCGGACGGGCCGCGGTCCGGCAGGGTCGCCCTGGTGTCGGGGGGCGGCTCCGGGCACGAGCCGCTGCACGCCGGGTTCGTCGGCCACGGCATGCTCGACGCGGCCTGCTGCGGCCAGGTGTTCACCTCGCCCGTCCCGGACCAGATCATCGCCGCGACGATGGCGGTGAACGGCGGCGCGGGCGTGCTCCACATCGTGAAGAACTACACCGGCGACGTCCTGAACTTCCGGATGGCCGCGGAGCTGGCCGAGGACGAGGACATCGAGGTCGAGTCGGTGATCGTCAACGACGACGTCGCCGTGGAGGACAGCCTCTACACCGCCGGGCGGCGCGGCACCGGCGCCACCCTGTTCGTGGAGAAGATCGCGGGGGCGCTCGCGGAGGAGGGCGCCGACCTCGCGTCCGTCGCCGCCGTCGCCCGCGAGGTCAACGAGCGGAGCCGCTCGTTCGGCGTCGCGCTGTCGCCCTGCACGGTCCCGGCCGCCGGGGAGCCGACGTTCCGGCTCGAAGAGGGCGAGATGGAGCTGGGGATCGGCATCCACGGCGAGCCCGGCCGCGAGCGCGTCCCGCTGGCGGACGCCGACGCGATCGTGGACGCCTCCCTCAGCGCGATCGACGCGGACATGCCGGTGTCCGGGTCCGAGCTGCTCGTGCTGGTGAACGGGATGGGCGGCACCCCGCTGATGGAGCAGTACATCGCGTACGCGGCGACGGCCCGCTGGCTGGAGGAGCACGGCGCCACGGTCGTCCGGCCGCTGGTCGGCCCGTACGTCACCAGCCTGGAGATGGCCGGCAGCATGATCAGTGTGTGCCGGCTGACGCCCGACCTGACCCGGCTCTGGGACGCGCCCGTCGAGACGCCCGCGCTGCGGTGGGGCCGGTGACCGCGCCGATGGAAGGACGGGCGGACGAGCACGCGGGCGGGGGACTGGACGGGCGGGGCGCCGCGGCGTGGATCCGCCGCGCCGCCGAGCTGGTCTCCGCCGACGCCGAGCGGCTGACCCGGCTCGACGCGGCCATCGGCGACGGCGACCACGGCCACAACCTGCACCGCGGGTTCACCGCGGCCGTCGCCGCCCTCCCCGATGACGAGCAGCTCGGCGAGACGCGGCCGGGCAAGGTGCTGATCACCGCCGGGCGGGCCATCGTGTCCAAGACCGGCGGCGCCTCCGGCCCCCTCTACGGCACCGCGCTGCGCCGCGCGGGCAAGGCCCTCGGCGACGCGTCCGAGGCGGACGCCGCCGCGGTCGGCGCCGCGCTGAAGGCCGCCCTGGAGGGCGTCCAGGAGCTGGGGCAGGCGAACGAGGGCGACAAGACCATGATCGACGCGCTGGCCCCGGCGGCCGCCGCCTTCGCGGCCGCGCTCGCGGACGGCGCCGACCTCGCCGGCTCCGCCCGCGCCGCCGCCGACGCCGCC